>CAYVGN010000122.1:0-8202 GCA_964451215.1 uncultured Acidobacteriota bacterium | reverse complement strand
GAAGAACATGGTCTCCGCCCGCATGCCCTTCACGTCCAGGTAGCCGACCGGCTGCAGGAAGATCTTCTCGCAGCCGGTGGCGATGAAGTAGTCGCGCAGGTGCCCGGAGATCATGTGGCAGTAGAGCTTCTTGTGGCTGGTGCGGAAGCGGGCCAGCGCCGCGCGCAGCTCTTCGGCCTTGGCCCAGCCCAGGCCCGGCGAGCGCAGGCGCACCACCATGCCGGTCACGCGGCGGTCGGCGGCCGCCTTCTCGACGTTGGCCACGATCTCGCGCAGCGCCGGCTTGGCCCCGTGCTGCAACAGCCAGGGCGCCAGTTCCACCGGATTGTGTTCGACGATGTCGCCTTCCAGTTCCAGCACCACCGTCGTCGCCTCCTGCACCCGCGGCGGGCCCGAGACGATCTGGACCGCCACCAAGAGGAGGAACAGCACCAATAGCACCGCGAGTAGCAACCCGCTCAAAACGCCGAAAAGCCAGTTACGCATGAATGTCTCCGTGTTGTTTGCATACCAGGAGTGGCCGCGCCGGGGACGCCCGAGAACGACGACAGCAAGTGCCGCCCCCACGACAGCGAGAGCGGCCCTGCCTGGACCGAGAAGGTCTCCGCAAGGCTCGCGTAGCCGGGCAACAGCGGAAGCTCCGGCGCCGCCATAGCTCCATCTTAGCGCCACCAAACGCCAGCCGGCGCAGGAGCCGGACGCTACATTTTGGGATGGGGTTCAGCTTTCAGGCAGGGCGCCCGCCATCGCGGCGGATCCACTCATCCACGATCTTGATCAGCGCGTTCAGGTTTTCCTCGGTGTGTCTCTGAGCCTCGGCAAGCTCAGTGATCCGGCGGTCGGCCTGCTGCTGCGCATCTGCCAGCCGGCCGGCAATCACCGTGAGCTGGCTGATCATTTCCTGTTGCCGGGACTGAACCTGGCTCATCTTCCATTGGTTCTCGGCCACCTGTTCCAGGCGCTCGCTCACCTGTTCCAGGCGCTCGCCCACCCGCTGCAGGTGAGCGGCGAAAGCAGCTTGCTGCTCGAGGAGGAAGTGAATGGTTTCTTCTACATCCATTGGTGGCATTGTAGCATGGCGGTGAAAACGGGCTTTGCCGGGGAATGGCACCGGGCCGCAAAGTGAATGCAGCGCGCGCCGCCGCGACGACTGGCTGCTGCATTCTGCAATCCGAAATCTGCAATCGTTAGATGGGGCGCATCTTGCCCTTGTCCAGGCGGAAGCGCTGCTCCTTCCAGGTGATGCGGCGGTAGAAGAAGCTGGCGACCCAGAGGCCGAAGCTGAGCAGGTCGCGGGCGGGGACCAATAACAGGTATTTCTTGAGGATGGGGTCTTTCAGGACGAGCACGCCGGCCGTCCAGGCCGAGGCCAGGCGCAGCGCCAGCCACGTTCCGGCCGCCGACCAGGTCACGGGCGACTGCGGAGCCAGCGCCAGCGCTGCCAGCACGAAGGGAAGCCCGTAGGTGAAGATCAGCCCCAGGTGGCCTTTGGGACGCGACCCGGCCGCGCTGCGCACCCAGCGGAACTGGTGCTGGATCATGCTGGTCCAGGTGTCGGCCGGCAGCGCCGTGTTCACCACGTAGGGGCTGATCACCACCTGGTATCCCAGGCGGGCGATGCGGTTGCCGATCTCGTAGTCGTCTCCCTGGTAGTCGGCCAGAACCGGGAAGCCGCCCATCTGCTCCACCAGTTCCTTGCGTGTGGCCGCGGTGGAGCCGAAGGCGAACTTCACGCCCTCCAGCAGGCGCGCCACCATGGCGCCGCCCTGGAATTCGCCGCTCATCCCGACAGCCTCGAAGAGGGAGGGCCAGGTGCCGCCGGGCTCGGGGCGATAGAAGCAGGTCACCAGGCCGACACGCGGGTTGCGGAACGGCGCCATGATACGGCGCAGGTAGTCGGGACCGACCCGCATGTCGCTGTCGCTGACCGCCAGGTAGCGGTAGCGCATCTCCCGGTACATCCTGTCCAGGCTGTCCACCTTGCGGTTGGTGCCGTAGCGGCGGTCGGCCACCAGCAGCCGGATGGGCACGCCCGGGAAGTCGCGCTGCAGCCGCCAGACGATCTCTACGGCTGGGTCGTTGGCCTCTGCGACGCCGAACAGCACCTCGTACTCGGGATAGTCCTGCCGGCAGAAGCCGGCCAGCAACTCGTAAAGGTCGCGTTCCAGGCCGTGCAACGGCTTGAAGACGGAGACGGGCGGGGTGAAATCCAGCGGCGCCTCCGGCGTGGCGCGGAAGCGCAGCGCGCCCACGATGACCAGCACGTAGTAGACGCAGGCGCATCCGGCCATGAACAGGCAGAAACCCAGCAAGGCGCCGCCGAGGGTCATAGGGAGAGGAGGGCCACGCCAGCGGTCACCAGCACCGCTCCCACCCAGCGCCGGGCGTTCACCCGCTCTTTCAGGAACAGCCGGGCGCCCACGGTGTTGAGGACGTAGGTGACGGCAGTGGCCGGGATGACAAAGCTCACATCGGCGGCAGACAAGGCCGCCAGCAGGGCGAAGAAGGAAACAGCCAGAGCGGCGATCCCGGCCGGGACCCAGCCGCCCCGCAACGCCCGCCACAGCGCCCCCAGGTAGGCCTGCGGTCGGAAGTCATCAATCTCGCCGGCCTGCT
This sequence comes from uncultured Acidobacteriota bacterium, assembly GCA_964451215.1. Lineage (GTDB taxonomy): Bacteria > Acidobacteriota > Terriglobia > JAJPHL01 > JAPKYU01 > CAYVGN01. Next base: position 5,586 of record CAYVGN010000122.1, on the reverse strand, counting down.
TCATGCCGTGGGTGATCAGGATTTCCCCGGCTACCGATGCCAGGATCAACACCACCAGCAGAAGAATAACCATAATCAACCGAACCAGAGGTTCTGGGAGCCGCTGCGGCGCCCTCAGAAACGCCGGCGACCCGCGTTCAGCGGCGCCGGCCCGCAGTTTCCGCCGGGTCCCTGGGCGCAGTCCGCACCTCCGTCGGCGCTACCAGGGCCACCCCGGCCACGATCAGGGTGATTCCCAGCCAGCGCCACCCGGTCACCCGTTCCCCCAGCATCCAGTAGGACAGGGCGGCCAGCAACAGGTAACTGGGTGCGGTGGCCGGCAGGGCGTAGCTCAGGTCGGCCCAGGAAAGCGCGGTCAGGAACGAGACAAAGAAGACCAACAGCAGCGCCACCCCCAAAGCAACCCAGGGGTTCAGCAGGGCGCCGACCGCGGTCCCCAGCATGTCCGCGAGCGACAACCGGCTGATGTCGCCCAATTGCTTCATGCCCTTGCTGAGGAACGCATTGCCAAAGGCGCTGGCGAGGACGACGATGAGCAGTGTGACTTTGGTCTTCACCGAAGCAACGGAGAAGGCTGCCAGCCGCAGCCGAGGCCCGCAGAGCGAAAAGTCCGTTGGCGGGAGGCGGCTTCAATCGCCGCCGGCATCAGCGCTCAAGTCCGGCGCGCTGCCGGGGCTGGGTCCGGCCGGGGTCGCCTGGGCCGAGCGGGTGGCGGTGACAAACGCCTTCCGCTGGGCGCGCAGCGACAGATACTCGCGCGCCTCTTTGTAAAGGCGCCGGCGCTCCTTGCTGTCGAAGATGGCCTTCTTCACCAGGCGCCAGGCCGCCCGCGGCCGGAAGTAATACTGGGCGTAGAAGCGCTCCACCGCCTCCAGCAGGTCGGCCCGCGTCAGGCCCTCATACTCGATGTTGGGCAACTGGTGACCGTGCTCGTCGGTCATGCTGCTGGCACGCAGGTGCCCGTGGCGGCTCACGTAGTCATAGAACTCGGTGCCGGGGTAGGGGTGGGCCACTGACACCTGGATGGTCTCGCAGTCCAGTTGCCGGGCGAACTGGATGGTCCTGCGAATCGTTTCGCGGGTTTCGCCCGGCAGGCCGATGATGAAGTCGCCGTGAATGAGCAGGCCCAGCTTGCTGGCTTCCTCGGTGAAGCGCCGCGCCTGCTCCACGGTGGCGCCCTTCTTGATGTTCTTGAGGATCTGGGGGTCACCGCTCTCGTAACCCACGATGAGCAGCCGGCAGCCGGCATCCTTCATGGCCTTCAGCGTTTCCCGGTCGGTGGCGACGCGCGAGGTGCAGGACCAGGTGAAGTTCAGCGGCCCCAGCTTTTTCGACAGCTCGATGGTGCGCGACTTCTTGTAGTTGAAGGTGTCGTCATCGAAGAAGATCTCGCGCACCTGCGGGAAGCGCTTCAGGGCGCTCTGAACCTCGGCGGCGACGTTGTCGGCGCTGCGCACCCGCCAGGGGTGCCCGCTCAAGGTCTGCGGCCACAGGCAGAAGGTGCACAGGGCCGGGCAGCCGCGGCTGGTGTAGAAGGCGATGTAGGGATGGAGCAGGAAGGGAACGTTGTAGCGCTCCACCTGGAGGTCGCGCGCGTAGACGTCGGTTACGAACGGCAGCGCGTCCAGGTCGGCCACCGGCGGGCGGTCGGGGTTGTGATGGACGTGCCCGTTGCTGCGCCAACTGATGCCGGCGATCTGTGCGGCCGGCTTGCCCTGCGCGTACTCCACCACCGAGTAGTCAAACTCACGGCGCGCCACGAAAGCGATGGCCTCGGAAGCCCGCAGGCTGACTTCCGGCTGCGCCGTCACCGGCGGCCCCACGAACCCGATCTTCAGCGACGGCTTGGCCTCCTTCATCGTCTCGGCCAGCCGCACGTCACTGTGGAACCCCGGCGTGCTGGTGAACACCACCACCAGGTCGTACTGGTGGGCAATTTCCACCGTTCGGGCGGGGGAAACGTGGTGCGGCGGAGCATCCAACACCCGGCTGTCGGGCAGCATCCCGGCCGGGTAGCAGAGCCAGACCGGGTACCAGTAGGACTCGATCTCCCGCGAGGCAGGCCACCGCGAGCCGGCACCGCCGTCAAATGTCTCAAAAGACGGCGGGTTCAGGAACAAGGTTCTCAACATACGGGAGTGGTAGATTGAACCACAGAGGCCCGCCGAAGGCAAAGGGAAAACAGCCAGTTAGAGCCCGCCAGCACCTTTTCCGTGAAGCGCTTGGCCTCACCAGGGTGCTTGAGAAACGGCGATCCGGGTCAGTCTAAATAGTCGCCAACCTCCCGGCGCATGTTCCGCCGCGGCTTCCCTCAGGGCAGGAGCCTGTCAACTCTGATAGACTTCGTCGCTGGCTTACACAGTCGAGTTTGCCGCCTCTGTGAAGGAACACCTGTAGGCACTCACGACGCGAGAGCGATCAACGGCGCTGAACGCTATCGAACGGCAGTTGGTCCACCAACCGCTTCTCGAGACGCGGAATCGAAAGCCTCTGCGCCCCAATCCGATCGCGCCCTGGGAGTTGCGGCTCGGCAAGCTACGGGTATTCTATGAAGTGGCTCCTGGCGAACCCGCTGTCGTAAGGGTACTCGCTGTGGGGAAGAAGGAACGAAACGTGCTCCGCATAGCGCGTCAGGAGATAAGGCTATGAAAACCATCAAGCTTTCGAACGCCTCGCGCCCACTCGCTGAGTACGCCAGGGAACTAAATGAAGACATCATGCTACTGACCGAAGGCAACAGCCCAGTGGCAGCCATAGTTCCCCTGAAAGCCGTGGATCAGGAGTCGCTGGCGCTCAGCGCACATCCGGAGTTCTTGGAGCTGATCGCACGCTCGCGAGCCGAATTCGCCGCCGGTCAAACGCTTTCGTTGGATGAGATGAGGACAGCGGTGCTGACCCAGCGGAAGGCTAGCAAGCGCTTCGAGCGGACCGCTCGAAAACGCCGCCGCTCAAGCGCAGGTCGTTAGGCATCGCTGAGCGCCGGCTTCCGAAAGACGTACAATGGATATTCGCCTTGGGAATAGGAGCGAGTGATGAGAGGCGTGCAGTACCTTGTAGAGGAGGGCGGTGGGCGAAGCGCTGTGGTTACTGACTTGAAGAAACAGGGGGAACTCTGGGAAGACTTCTACGACCGGGCGCTAGCGGAGTCACGACGCGACGAACCCCGCGAGTCGCTCCAGACCGTCAAAGCCAAGCTGGGTAAACGGCGGGGTCGGCGGAGGCGTGCCTGAGTATCGTGCGATAGCGGCCTGCGCCCGCCGCGGCCGAGCCCGGAGCGTTAGCTGCCGAAGGGGGGAGCGATGACGCCTCGGATTCCAAATTCCGCAGTGGATGTACTGAGGCGCCTCGCGCTGGAATACCACGAGGCGACGCGGCCGTTCTTCCCGAAACGGGACGCCTGGCGGCACCTCGATCGCGACGGTGCTTGGAAGCACTTCGTGTACCAGGTTGCGGTCGTGGGCAACGCAAGGGCGCAAGATCGGCTCGTGGGTTCCTCGCAAGCACAACGGGAGCTCCACTTCGATCACCTGGAACGCCTCGGTCCAGAGGAGCGCCGCGCGACCGTCCATGGGGTTTTCAGAGCCCACGGCGTTCGTTTTGCGGCAGCGGATCCTCAGAAGTGCCGCAAGACGTCGGCCGTTGTGCGGAACTTCACTTTCCTGAGTGAGTTTCGAGGCGGTCCGCTCGGATACCTCGCGGCTCTCGCATCCATAGCGAAAGAAGAGCTCCGGGTGGAACGCGTCGTCCAGGACATGCGCTATATCGAGCAGAAAGGCGCGCGGGACCTGCTGGCGGGACTGGGCTTGGCCGTCAACGTAGTGGCCCTGGACATACGGCTGATCACAATACTCCACCGCCTGGGCGTCTCAACGCCCCCGGACCTCCAGACCAACCCGCTGCGCTACACGGAGTTCGAGCGCGAGGTTCTTGCCCGGGTGTGCGCTCCACTGGGCATCACGGGGGTGGAACTGGACCGGACTCTGTACCATAACTATAAAGCCATCGTGAAGCAGCTGCCAACCCAGACACCTGGCTAGCTGGCCGGGCTAGCGCAGGGCGGCCATCAGGTCGCCGGTGTGGCGAAGCAGGTCCAGACGGGCACGCTCCAGGGCAAAGTCGGCGTCCAGGAAGCCCAGCCAGCGTGCGCTCTCCTCGGTACGGGCCTGTTCCAGCTCGCGGATGGAGATGCGGCCCTCGTTAAAGCGGGCCAGGGCGATCGTGAGGGCTTCACGGGCCACGTCCAGCTCCAAGCGGGCCACTTGGCAGGCCGCCTCCCGCTGCTTCACTCCGAGCAGAGTGCGGCGTACCTCCAGGGCCACGTCATTGCGTGCGGCAGCCAGCGTCGCCCGCGCCTGCATCAGGTCGGCTTCGGCCTGGGCCACCCGGGCATTGATGCGGTTGCCGTCGAAGATGGTGAAGCGGAGGGCCATGCCGATCTGGGCGTTGTGCCGCTCGAACTCCTTGAAAAAGCGATGGTAGTTGTTGGCGCGGGTTAAGAGCGCGTACTGCCCGACCAGGTCGGCCTGCGGCCAGCGCTGGGCGCGCTCCGAGCGCACCCGCGCTTCGCGCGCTTCCACCTCTAGCGCCAGGCGCCTCAGCTCCGGGTGCACGGCCAGCGCCTGCTCCACGGTGACCTCTGCTGCGGTCGCTTCCGGCTGGTCGGACAGGGGCAGGGAAGCGTCCACGGGTTCGATGGAATCGCCGGCCGGGATGCCGGTCAGCCCGCGCAGCAGCACTTCCAGGACGGCCGCCTGGCCTTCCAGGGTGCCCAGGGTCTGGACGTTGCGGGCCACTGCCAAGCGGGCCCTGGTCAGTTCCAGTGGAATCTCGCGGCCCTCGGCCACCTGCGCCGCCACCGCCTGCTCTATCCGCCGGGTGCTTTCCCCCTCCCGGCGGGCGAACTCCAGCGACCGCCGCACCTTGTTCAACTCCAGGTAGGCCGCGGCTGTCTTCCACACCACCTCGTCGGCCCGGGCGTGGACGGCCGACCCGGCCGCCCGCCACGTCAGCTTCGCTTCATTGGCGGCATGTTTCTGTGGCCGGTTGAACAGCAGGGCGGTGGAGTTGACCTGGATCAACGAGGGCGCAGCTCCTTCGATGCTCAGCGGGAACCCCCGCGTGCCCGCCAGCCCGGAGCCCACGACGATATCCGGGACGAACTGGGCGCGGGCTTCGCGCCAAGCCTGGTGCGCTTTCTCCTGTTGCGCCTCCAGAATGCGCAGTTCCGGGCTGTTCTCCAGGGCCCGCCGGACGGCCTGTTTCAGGGTGAGGGGCTGGGCGGTGGCCATCCCCACCGGTACCAGCAGCAGCCATAGCAGACGCATTTCTCCTCCCGAAGGGCTTTAGGCTGTGGGCCTTAGGCTGTAGGTTACAGTCCCACGGCAGATACGCTCGAGATGACCATCAGGCGTTGGCCGGACGGTCATGCGAGGGGCACAAGTCCAGTTCTTGGTATGCCGCTAGCCTGCAGCCTGCGGCCTGCAGCCTAAAGCCTAAAGCCTAAAGCCTAAAGCCTAGAGCCTAAAGCCTAGAGCCTAAAGCCTAGAGCCTAAAGCCTAGAGCCTAATCTCATTCATAGCGAAGGGC
>CAYVGN010000121.1:7994-8205 GCA_964451215.1 uncultured Acidobacteriota bacterium | reverse complement strand
GTGGTAATCCCGCGGGCCGAGAAGATCCCGTTGCCAGCCCGCCGCCGGCCGCGCGCCGCGATGGAGAACTTCCTGCCGTTTGCGCCTTGCGAGGACCTGGTGCCGGAGATGCCGGTGGCCGGCGACGGCCACCGCATCCACGTCACCGGTCTGACCCACGACGAGCGCGGCTACCCGGCCACCAGCGCCCGCGCCCACGAGAAACTGGTGA
>CAYVGN010000121.1:2965-7968 GCA_964451215.1 uncultured Acidobacteriota bacterium | reverse complement strand
CGCATCATCCGCGTCGAGGAGACGATGCTGGAGGACGCCGAGGTGGTGGTGGTGGCCTACGGCATAACGGCGCGGGTGGCGCGCCGCGCGGTGCGGTTGGCGCGCCAGCAGGGCATCCGCGCTGGCCTGCTGCGCCTCATCACCCTGTGGCCCTTCGCTGAGAAGCGCCTCCGCCAGATCGCCACCCGCCCTGGCGCCTTCGTCGTCGCGGAGTTGAACCTGGGGCAGATGGTGCGCGAGGTCGAGCGCTGCGCCGCCGGCCTCCCGGTCTTACCCGCCGGCCGCGCCGGCGGCGAGATTCAGGAGCCCGGCGAGATCCTGGCGGTGATCGAGCGCGCCGCCCACATGGAGATCCCAGCTCCCAGGTCGCAGGTCGCAGGTTGACCGTGCGCGTCTGGGCGCTTGGGCTTGTGAGTTGGGACCTGGGAGTTGAGAGGGAAAGCATATGCAGTTGACCGCGATTGACCAGTACCTGAGGACCGAGCGCCTGCCGCACATCTGGTGTTCCGGCTGCGGCATCGGCATCGTCATGCGGGCGCTCATCCAGGCCATCTCCGAGTCGGACCTGTCGCTGGACCGCATTGGGATCGTCTCCGGCATCGGCTGCTCGGGGCGGGTGGCCGGCTATGTCAAGCTGGACTCGTTCCACACCACGCACGGCCGCGCCATCCCGTTCGCCACCGGGCTGAAGCTCGGCAACCCCTACCTGAAGGTGATCGTGGTCAGCGGCGACGGCGACTTGTTCACCATCGGCGGCAACCACTTCATCCACGCGGCGCGGCGCAACATGGACCTGACCGTGGTCTGCGTCAACAACTTCATTTACGGGATGACGGGCGGGCAGGTCGGCTCCACCACCCCCACCGACGCTCGCACCAGCACCACCCCCTACGGCAACTTCGAGCCCCCCTTCAATCTGCCGCACCTGGCGGTGGCCTGCGGCGCCGTCTACGTGGCGCGCTGGACGGTTTACCACGCGGTGCAGTTGATCACCGCCCTGCGTGAGGCCATCGCCAGGCGCGGCTTCAGCTTCGTGGAAGTGATCTCGCCCTGCCCCACCGTTTACGGAGCCCGCAACGAGATGGCCACCGGGCTGGCCCAGATGAAGTACTTCAAGCAGAACAGCGAGCGCGCCCGGGACGGCGACGTCAGCGAGGCTGGCATCGAGCTGGGCGGCAAGATCAAGGTGGGTAAGTTCCTGGACCGCGAACGCGCCACCTTTCTGGACCGCGTAATTCGGCCCGAGAAAGAAGCCGCGCCGGAGGTCGGGTGACGGAGGGCTAGCCATGGAGGAACACAAGGAGATCCGCATCGCGGGCTTTGGCGGGCAGGGTGTGATCCTGGCCGGCATCATCTTGGGCAAGGCCGCCTCGCTTTACGATCGCAAGGCGGCCACCATGACCCAGTCCTACGGGCCGGAGTCGCGCGGCGGCGCCTGCAGCGCCGACATCGTGATCGGCTCGGAGTCCATTGATTACCCGCGCGTCACGTCTCCCGACGTGCTGCTGGCCATGTCCCAGGAGGCCTACGCCCTGAACCTTCCCAAGGTCCGCCCGGATGGCGTAGTGGTGATCGACACCGATCTGGTGCAGCCCGGCGCTGCGCCCCCGGTCCGGCTCAAGACCGTATCCGCCACCCGGCTGGCTGACCAGCTCGGCAAGCGCGTGGTCGCCAACATGATCCTGCTGGGCTTCTTCACTGCCCTCACCGGCCTGGTCTCGGAGCAGGCCATGCGCAAGGCCATCCAATCCTCGGTGCCCGCCCGGTTCGCCTCGCTCAACCTCCGCGCTTTCGAGATCGGCCTCGAGCAGGGCCACAACGCCTGACCCGCTTCAAGAACCAGGACACAAGTTTCGTATACGGCATTCCCTGTGGGGAAGCGGCGGCCCTGAAACAATAGTCCGTTATTTCCGGAGGGCCGCCAGGCCGGAGCGGGCGCGCGGGTTGGCCGCATCCAGCGAGAGCGCGCGTTGAAACCAGTGCTGGGCGGCGGCGGCGTCTCCGGAGAGCATTTCAACCACGCCGAGCCGGGCCAGCGCCTCGGCGTCGCTGCTGTCGAGCCGAACAGCTTCGAGCAGCGCGGCTCGGGCCGCTGGCCAGTCGCGCTGGCCGGCCAGCGCCAGGCCCAGGTTGCTGTAAGCAGCGGCGAAGCCGGGGCTGGAGCGGATGGCCGCGCGGAACTGCCCGATTGCCTCGCCCACTCTGCCGCTCTCCAGCAGCGCCAGGCCCAGGTTGTTCCGGGCGCCTGCCTGCTGCGGGTCCAGCTTCAACGTCTCCTGGTAAGCAGGAATGGCCTGCTCGTACTGCCGGAGCATGCTGTGGGCCACGGCCAGGTTGTTGAGGGCGTTGGCCGCCAGCCGGGAGTCGCCTTGTTCCCGAGCGATGGTCGCTGCCAAGCGGTACGCGGCGATGGCTTTTTCCGGCTGTCCCAGGCCCCAGTAAACGAAGCCGAGCGTGTTGTGGGCGCGGGCGTCCCGGGGTGACAGATGCACCGAAGCCAGAGCGTGCTGGGCTGCCTCCCGCGGCATCCCCCGGTTGATGTACACGTCGCTCAGCAAAGCGCGCAGGTGCGGCGACTCCCCCTCGCTGCGCAACTCGTGCAGGTAGAACGACAGCTCCTCACGCCAGTCGCGGTTACGCCCGACCGTGCGGGCGCTGTAAGCGATGAGCAGGGCCAACACCGGCAACGCCAGCCGCCGAAAGGTTCCAGGTTCTAGATTCCAGGTTCCAGATGGAAACCCTCCGACCCTGGACCTCAGACCCTTGGCCCCTTGAACCAACAGAGCAGCCCCCAGCCAGCAGAAACCCACTGAGGGTAGGTAAACATAGCGTTCCCCCAGCCAGACGCCACTCTCGCGCAAGGAGGCCGGAAAAGACGGAACCAGCGCCAGCACAAACAGCGCCACGGCAAGCCATTCCGGGCGGCGGCGCCGGTAGAGCCAGGCGGCCAGGGCGAGCAGCAGAACCGCGATCGCAAACCCCGCAAGCACCTTGCCGCTGAACAGCGAGAGACAGGGAAGGCCGCTGGCGCTGTCACAGACCAGCAGCACGTGAAAGGCGCTGAGCTTCAGCGGGAAGGCGAGCCGGGCCACGTATTCGTAAAGCAGGGTGGCCCAGCCGGCGACCACGTCGGCGCGCGAACCGGGGAAGCGGGAAGCCACGGGCATCAGGCCGCCCAGGCCGTGCCAGCGCAGCGCCAGATAGACAGCGCAGGCGAGCGCGATGGCGCCCCAGGCGAACAGTGGCAAGCCGGCAGCGCCGGCCTCCTGCCGGCCAGCCTTTGGCGCAGGTCTGAGACCCGCTCCTACGCCATCCCTGCGCCCCTGCACCTCGTATAGGACCAGCATCAGCGGCAGCGCCACGGCGATTTCTTTTGCCAGCAGGCCCAGCAAGGTGCAGGCGGCGACTCCGGTTTCCAGCGCGCGGCGACGCCATCCGGCCGAGTCCGCGGCCCGCACGTACAGCCATACGCCTAGCAGCACGAAGAAGCTCGACTGCAAATCGGGGAAGGCCGAGATCCAGGCGACCGCTTCCGTATGGATGGGATGAACGGCGAAGAGCAGCGCGGCCAGCCACGCGGTCGTGCTATCGGCCTGGATGCGCCTCAGACCAAGGAAGACCAGCACGGAAACGCCGGCGTGCAGCAACACGCTCAGGAGGTGATAGCCGGCGGGATTGTCCTGGAACATCCGCCACCACACCCACAGCGTCAGGTGCATCAGCGGCCGGTAGAAGTTGACCGGCAAGGCCTCGGCCAGAGCCGCCCAGGCGTTGGTGGCAAAGATCCTTTTCAGGCCGCCGGGCTCGCGCAGCAGGTGGTTGCCGACGATCAGGACCTGGTCGTCAATCACAAAGCCGTTGGGCAGCACGTTGAGGTAGACGACCAGGGCCAGGGCGGCCACCAGCAGAACGGCACGCCGAGCCAGGGCCGGCTCTGCGGGGCGCGACGGGGTCATGGCCGTGTCTCCGGAACGGCGTCGGCTGGCGCGACCACGCCGCCGCGCAGGGCGGAGTCGCCGGCCCGGGCGCGCGGATTAGCGGGATCCAGGACCAGGGCGCGGGCGAAGAACTCGCCCGCTGCCTTTCGGTCGCCAGCCAGCAGTTCTACCTGGCCCGCACGCGCCAGCGTCTCTGCGCTGTTGGGTTCCAGCCGGAGGGCGGCGGCCAGGGCGGCGCGCGCCCCGGCCAAGTCCTTGCGCGCCGCCAGCGCCAGGCCCAGGTTCGAGTACGCCAGCGAGGACGAGGGATCCAGACGCGTGGCCGCGCGCAGGTGGCGCATGGCCGCGTAAAGATTGCCCGACTGGACGAGCGCAGCGCCCAGATTGGCGTGGACCACGACGAAGGCGGGGTCCAGCCTGATCGCGTCCCGGTAGAGCGGGAGGGCCAGGTCCAGGCGCCCGGATTGGCTGTAGGCCACGGCGATGTTGTTCAGGATGCGGGCGGCGAAGCCCGGCTCGTTGCGCCGGCGCGCGTACTGGGCCGCGCGCCGGTACTCGGCCAGCGCTCGTTCGCGCTCGCCTGCCTGCCAATAGACGAAGGCCAGCGTGTTGTGCGAGCGGGGATCGTCCGGAGCTAGGCTGACCGCGGCCTGCGCGTGCGCCAGCGCCTCCCGCGGCATTCCGCGGCGCAGATAGGCCTCCGTCAGCAGGTCGCGCAGCACTGGCGACTCGCCTTCCTTCCGCAGCTCACCCAGGTAGAACCGGACCTCGTCGCGCCAGTCCTGGTTGCGCACCACCGTCCGGGCGCCATAAACCATCAGCAGTGCCAGGGCGGGAACCACCAGGCGCAGAAAGATCCCAGGTCCCCAGTCCCAGGTTTCAGGTCGAATGTTATTGACCGTGGACCTTGGACCCTTGGACCCTCGGACCAACAGGGAGGCCAGCAGCCAGCAGAAGCCGATGGAAGGCAGGTATAGGAAGCGCTCGCCCAACCAAAACCCGGGCTGGCGCAGCGTGGTGGCCGGAAACGACAGGCCCAGGCCTGCCAGGAACAGCGCCGGGGCC
>CAYVGN010000121.1:855-2955 GCA_964451215.1 uncultured Acidobacteriota bacterium | reverse complement strand
TTCGTCGGCAGCGTCAGATGTGTATAAGAGACAGGCCATTCGGCGCGCCTCCGGCGGTAGAGGTATATGCCCAGGACGGCAAGGCTGGCGGCAACCGCCGTCCCTGCCGCCAACCTCGCCGGTGACAGCGCGCTCGAGACCGGAATCACGTGGAAGGCGCTGAGGCGGGAGGGCCAGACCAGCAGGGCCGTGTACTCATAGAACAGCGAGAGCCATCCGGCCGCCGCCTTCCACCCCAGCCGCGAGCCGCTGAAGCCCCAGGGGACCGGCATCAACGCCCCCAGGGCATAGAGGCGAAGGCCCAGGTAAATGCAGGCCGCTAGCGCGATCCCCGACCAGGCCAGGGCACGTTGGCGGAGCACGGCGCGGGGCGAATGGCGCAGTTCCGCAACTTCATAAAGCGCCAGCAGCAGCACGACAACGACACCGGTTTCCTTGGTCAATAAGGCGGCCAGAACACACGCGGCTACCCCCAACTCCAGCGCCGCGCGGCGCCGGCCCGGCGTCTCCCCGGCCCGCAGGTACAGCCAGAACGCCAGCAGGGAAAGGAACGTACACAGCAGCTCCGGGAAGGAGGAAATCCAGGCCACCGCCTCCACGTGCGCCGGATGCGCCGCGAACAGCAGCGCAGCCAGCCACGCTACGATCGGGCTCGGCTGGATGCGACCCAGCGCCACGAAGACCATCAGGGAAGCGGCGGCGTGCAGGAGGATGCTGAGGGCGTGGTAGCCGGTGGGGCTGTCACGGAAAATCCGCCACCACACCCACAGAACGGTGTGCATCAGCGGCCGGTAGTAGTTGCTTCCGCCGCCCTGCCCCAGATAGGCCCAGGCGTTGCTGGTGAAGATCTTCTTCAATCCCCCGGGCTCGCGCAGAAAGCCGTTGTTCACCACCAGGGCGCGGTCGTCAATCACGAAGTCATTGGGCAGCGTGTTGACGTAGAGAGCGACAGCAAGGGAAAAGACGATCAGTCCGGGCCGCGCCCTTCTAAGCCATTGGGTCACTGCACGGGTCCGCTCCCTGACGGTCGCGGCTCGGATTCCGCCGCCGACACCGCAATTTTCAGAGGAGATCACCGCCGCACCTCAGGGGCCGGGCGACTCAGCGCCTCCAGGGCCGCCATTCCGCCGCGGGCCCGGGCGTTGTGGGGCTGGAGCTGGAGCGCGCGCAGAAAGCGGCGGCGGGCCGATTCCACCTGGCCGCGCACCAGGTGTATCTCGCCGATCCGCGCCTGCACTTCGGGGTTATCCGGGCTGAGCCGCTCGGCCCGGGAGAGGGCAGCGAGCGCCTGGTCCCACTGCCCGGCCATGGCGTAGGCCAACCCCAGGTTGGCATACGCCTGGGCAAGAGCCGGATCCTGCGCCACGGTGACCCGCAGTTGCTCGATCGCTTCTCCCACCCGTCGCTTGAGCAACAGCGCGTAACCCAGGTTGTTGCGGGCGGCGCTGAAAGCCGGGTCCCAGGCCAGGGCGTGGCGGTAGGCTTGGATGGCTTCATCGGTCCGATCGAGCGAGCGGTACACAATGCCGATGTTGTTCCAGGCCCGCGAGCTGGAGTGGGGCCGCCCGGTGGCCACCGCCAGTTCGGCTGCGCGCCGGTAATGGCGCAGCGCGGCCTCCGGCTGATGGAGCAGCCAGTAGGCCTGGCCCAGGTAGTTGTGGGCATCGGTGTAGTCTTGGCGGATGCGGATAGCTTCGCGAAGCGCCCCCGCCGCCTCGGCCGGCCGGTTATGGCGCAGCAGCGTTTCGCCCAGCATCCCCTGCAGGTACCAGGAACCGGGGTCGGCGGCCAGCCCTTCCAGGCAGATGCCGACCTCGTCCCGCCAGTCGTACAGGCGCAGCACGCTGCGCGCCGTGTAGCCAACCAGCAGGACCGCCGCCAGCGCTACCGTCCACCGCCTGCCGGCTCTCTCTCCCAGTCCCCACAATGCTGCGGCCAGCAGCCAGCAGAACCCCACAGACGGCAGGTAGGTGGCGCGCTCAGTAAACAGGATGCCGTGGGCCAGGTAGGGCAACTGGAAGACCGGCACCAGGGCCAGCAGATAAATGGGCAGAGCCAGCACCTCCGGCCAGCGACGCCGCTGGAGCCATACCCCAAGAG
>CAYVGN010000121.1:0-845 GCA_964451215.1 uncultured Acidobacteriota bacterium | reverse complement strand
CCAACAGCGCCACCACCGAGACAAGCCCGGCCAGCACCGGCGCCTCCTGCCAGCCGTGGCTCGGCCGATAAGAGCGGAAGAAGTTGAGGCGGACGGGCCACAGGACGACGGCAAGCAAGCGGTAGAAAACGGCCAGGCAGGTCCAGAGCCGGTCGGACCAGGCCAGCGCCGCCTGCTCGCGCACGGGAATGAGGGCACCCAGCGCCAGCCAGCGCGTTACCAGGTAGGCCAGGGTCGCCGCGGCTAGGGCGGCATACTGCAGCCAGCACTCCCGCACTTGCTCCCGCGGACCGCGCCGGCGCACCAGCAGCTCATAGCAGACCAGCACCAGCGGCAGCATCACCGCAATTTCCTTGGAAAGCTCGGCGAGCAGCAGGCTGGCGGCCATGGCCGCTGAGAGCGCGACGCGGCGGAAGCCCCGCGCCTCCTCTGACGCCAGGTAAAGCAGAACCGTCAGCAGAGAGAGGTTGGTGGTGAGCAACTCCGGGGAACAGGCAATCCAGGCGACGACCTCGGAATGGACCGGGTGGACAGCGAAAAGCAGGCCGGCCAGAAAGCCCAGCGCGCGGCGGCCCGACAGCCGCCCCACAGCCGCCGCCACCAGCAAGCTTGCAGAGACGTGCAACAGCAGGCAGAAGAGGTGATACCAGGCCGGCTGTGGCCCGAAAAGCTGGAAGATCGCCCAGTTGAAAAGGTGCATCAGCGGGCGGTAGTAGTTGCTGATTCCCACCTGCCCGAGGAAGCTCCAGACGTTGCCGCCGAACATTTTGCGGATCGCCTCCGGGTGCACCATGTAGGGGTTTTCCGGGATGATCTTCCAGTCGTCAAAGGCAAAGGGGTTGGGG
>CAYVGN010000120.1:0-8209 GCA_964451215.1 uncultured Acidobacteriota bacterium | reverse complement strand
AACCAAGTCTGGGTGGTGGATCTGGGGAACATCCGCAACATCTCAGCGGACCCGATCAGCATGGGGGCCAACAGCCAGCCGCTGGCGCTCAGCTTCGACCTGGAGGAGAGCTACGTGTACGTGGCGCTGGCGGGCAGCGGGGAAGTGGCGGTGATAGATACGAACACCGACGCCATCGTCAGCCGGCTGCGGGTGGGCGCCGCGCCGGTGGGCGTGGTGCAACTGAACCAGCCCTGGGTCTATCCCGGCGGGGTGGTGAACGGCGCCAGCTTCGCGCCGGGAGCGCGGGTGGCCGGCGCAGCCATCGTGTCCATCTTCGGAGAGGGCCTGGTGGCCGAGGAGGGCTTGGCTTCCTCGTTCCCGCTGCCCACCAGCCTGGGCGGCACCCAGGTGAAGTTCAACGGCATTGCCGCTCCGTTGTTCTTCGCCAGCGGGCTGCAGATCAACGCCCAGGTGCCTTCCTCGCTGCTGGGGGCGGCCAGCGCCACCCTGGAGGTGGTCGGGCCGCACGGCAACGACGTGAGCACCGTGCCGCTGGCCTCGGTTTCCCCCGGCATCTTCTCCTTCACCAGCGACGGAAAGGGGCCGGGCGCCATCCTGCACGCCGACTCGTTTGCGCCCGTCACCAGCGGCAACCCGGCGCGACCGGGCGAAATTGTGCTCCTCTACGCCACTGGCCTCGGGCAGACCAACCCACCGGTGCGCGACGGCCAGCAAGCCACCGAAGCGCCGATCACCAGTTCTTACAGCATCAGCATTGGCGGCCAGCCAGCGGAGGGCCGCTACGCCGGCCTGGCTCCCGGCTTCGCCGGCCTTTACCAAGTCAACGCCGTGGTGCCGCCGGGACTGGCGGCAGGCACGTATAATGTCACTGTCACGGTGAGCGGGGGCACCAGCAATACCGTCACGCTGGCGGTCCGTTAGATGAAAGCAGGTTTAACGTTCAGCGTTTAACGTTCGACGGGCCGCAGGGCCTCTGGCCGCGTGTCACCGTTAAACGTGAAAAGTTAAACAGCGTTTCCGATGTTTTCGCACTTATTACTGAATTACCTGTTCGTCCTGGCCGTGATCCTCATCTGGTTCATGGTCGGGTATCAGTTCGTCCTCTGGGCCCTCGGGTACATCTACGGCCGCCGGTGTGAGCGGGAGCGGCAGGAGACGGACGCTGCCACCGGGGAGCTGCCAGCGGTCTCCATCCTGCTGCCCTGCCACAACGAAGAGGTGGTAATCGAGCGGACGCTCGAGGCGCTGCTAGGGCTGCGCTATCCGGCCGATCGGCTGGAAATCGTAGTGATCAACGACGCCTCCACCGACCGCACCCGCCAACTGGTGGAAGCGATGGCCACCCGCGACGCGCGGATCCGCCTGCTCAACATTTCCCCCGAAGTAGGAGGACGTGGGAAGCCGGCGGCGCTGAACCGCGGCCGGAGCGCAGCCCGGCACGAGCTGCTGGCCGTCTACGACGCCGACAACATCCCTGAGCCAGATTCGCTGGCCTACCTGGTCCGGCAGATCGAGCAGCACCCGGAGTGCGCCGCGGTGCTGGGAAAATTCCGCACCCTTAACCGGAACAAGAACCTGCTGACGCGTTTCATCAACATCGAGGGGATCGGCTTCCAGTGGATCGTGCAAGCGGGGCGCTGGCTGCTCCTGCGGTTCTGCTCGCTGCCCGGCACCAACTACGTGATCCGCCGCTCAGCGCTGGAGAAGGTCGGGGGCTGGGACCAGGCCGCGCTCACCGAAGACGCCGAGCTCACCCTGCGCCTTTACGAGGCCGGCTACCTGGTCAAGTTCGTCCCCTATGCCGTCACCTGGGAGCAGGAGCCGGAGCGGCTGGGCGTCTGGCTGCGCCAGCGCAACCGCTGGGTGCGTGGCTACAACTACCTGTTCCGCAAGTTTGCCGCCAAGGTCTGGCGCCTGAAGCCTCGCGCGCTGGCCTTCGAGTTGCTCTATTCCCTCAGCATCTACTACCTGTTTTTCGTCGCCATCGTCATCTCCGACCTGCTGTTCGTGCTGGGCTGGTGGGGGCTGATCCTGATCCCGGTGCCGGGCCCCTACCACGAGGTCTGGCTGATCGCTTTCCTGCTCTACACCCTGCAGCTGATCCTGGCTCTCGCCCAGGAGCGCGAAGACTCCTTCAGCAACATCCTGCTCTCGGTGGCCATGTACTTCACCTACACGCAGCTCTGGATTCCGGTGGTGATCAAGGGCTTCTGGGACGACTTCGTCGCTCGCAAGGAGCTGGCCTGGGCCAAGACGGAGCGGTTCCAGGTGAGCGAAGCGGTCATCTCGGCTTCGGTCCAGCGGGAGAAGGAGGTGGGCGAGGGGTGGTAGAAGGGCAGAAGCACGAGAGCACCAAGATGGCCTGGAGGCTCTGCGCCTTCTTGGCTCTGTGCGCGCCTGTGCTTCTCTCCGGAGGCCGCGCTGAGAGGCGCGAAGCAACCTACGAGTTCCGGCTTGCGCGGGCGGCTGAAGTTGCCCTGCGCCTGCGCGCTTCCGCCCCCGGCACCTCCTGGCAGGAGCCGGGCGCCGAGGCTGCTGTCGTCCGCCTGGACCTGGACGGCAGGTACAGCCAGCACGTCACGCTCTTCCACGGCGCGCAGACGCATGAATACCGGCTGCTGCTCGGCGCGCTGGGCCCCGGAGGGCACCGGCTGCGCGCCCGGCTCGACCGCAAGCTTTCCTCGCGGGGCGCAGACAGGTTTGAGGCGGAATTCGCGCTTGAGGCCTTCGAGCCAGGCTCGTCTGAGTACCAAGCGATCCGCCGGGCGCCCATACTGTCTGCCCGGCCCGACACGCTGGGCCGCGCCACCGACACCCCGCTGCTCGCTTACTACGAGTGGCTGCCCGCTCCGCCGGACGCCCCGGCCGGCACCGCCCGCAAGCTCCAGTACACCTACATCTTCTCGAACGAGGACGGCGGCACCAACACCACGCAGTTGATGGCCCGCTGGGGCCGGACCGTGGATACCGAGTACGTCTACTACCTGCTGCTGGACGAGGCCGGCAACGTCCTGCGCGAGATCATCCAGGGTGTCAATCACAAGGAGACGCCGTTCCGGGGAAAAAGAATGGCCCTGCACCCGCTGATCGGCGTCGCCTCGAAGAACAACATCTTCTCCGGCCGGCCGGCCTCCCGCGTGCGCATGGCCCTGTGGCCGGAGCCCGCCGACCTTTCCCAGCATTCGCGCGAGGAACTGCTCGACCGCCACCCGTGGACCTATCGCATCATGGCCCAGGAGCTGGAGCGCGAAGGCAAGCTGAAGGAGATCGCCGATCCGCGCCGCTTCCTCTATATCGAGGCCCACATACGCACTTCCGGCGCAGCGG
This sequence comes from uncultured Acidobacteriota bacterium, assembly GCA_964451215.1. GTDB lineage: Bacteria > Acidobacteriota > Terriglobia > JAJPHL01 > JAPKYU01 > CAYVGN01. The sequence goes on along the minus strand of CAYVGN010000120.1, from coordinate 4,879 downwards.
CCAGCTTCGGCGTGGCGCTCAAGGACGGCCGCGTCTTCCGTTCCGATCGCGACCGCGCCGACCTGCGCATCGAGCGCAGCGGGTGGGTGCGCAGCGCCCTGGAATTGCCGGCCGGCACCGCGCTCGCTGACATCGCCCACCTCCTCTTCCACTGCCACCCGCCCGCCAAGCCGCCGCGTCCCGAGCCCGCCGAGCGCTTTTGTTCGGTGACGGCCATCCCCAAGTTCTTCTTCCTCGATGAGAACTACCGGCCGGGCCCCGCCAACTCGGTGCAGCGCGCCCTACCCGCCCGCCTGTCGCCTGGCCAGGACGTTTCGTTTTGAGCGGCCCGGGCTGATCATCTCCCAACCGTGGCTTGGTGAGTCTTTGTGTGCCTGGCGTCTTTGTGGTCTAATTGACGGCCATGCATGAACCGACCGCACTACTAGTGCTTGGCTCGCTGCTGCTGATCCCCGCCTTTGCCATCGCGCAGCCATCGGTGAAGATTGAGAAGGTGTCCTATAAGGGCTGGCCGAACTGCTACCGGATGGCCAACGGCCAGATTGAACTCATCGTCACCTCCGACGTCGGGCCACGCATTATCCGCTTCGGCTTCGTCGGCGAGGAGAACGAGTTCAAGGAGTATGAAGACCAGTTGGGCAAGACCGGTGGAGACGAATGGCGCATTTACGGCGGGCACCGGCTGTGGCATGCGCCCGAAGCCACGCCGCGCACCTACGCCCCGGACAATGGGCCGGTGGAAATCCGGAGCGAGGGGGGCCGCATCCACGCCATCCAGCCGGTGGAAGCGTCAACGGGAATTCAGAAGGAGATGGAGATCCGCATGGCTGCGGACGCGCCGCGGGTCGAGGTGCTGCACCGGCTGCGCAACAAGAACCTGTGGGCGGTCGAGTTTTCGCCTTGGGCGCTGACGGTGATGGCGCCCGGCGGCCGGGCCATCCTCCCCATGCCCCCGCGCGGCTCTCACCCTGAGGTACTTCCCCCAACGCACCCGCTCGTCCTCTGGGCCTACACCGATTTCCGCGACCGGCGCTGGATCCTCGGCTTCAAGTACATCGCGCTCCAGCAGGACCCCAAGGCTGCAAAGCCGCAGAAGGTGGGCGCGCTGGTCCCCGACGGCTGGGCGGCCTACGCCCGCAACGGGCACGTCTTCATCAAGAAGTTCGACGTGCTCAACAACGCCACCTACCCCGACTTCGGCAGCTCCACCGAGACCTTCACCAACGCCGACATGCTGGAAGTGGAAACGCTAGGTCCGCTGACCCGGCTGGAGCCGGCAGCCGCGGTGGAGCACCTCGAGCGCTGGTGGCTGTACAAGGGCGCTCCGCTGGCCAGACCCACTGATGAAGAGATCGATCGGGTGATCCTGCCCCTGGTCCGCAAATCCCGCTAGTGGTTGCTTGCAAGAATAGCCGCAAGAATCCGCGGCCCCGGCCCCTTGTCATTCCGAGCCCGCAGTGCGGGAGAGGAATCTGCTTTTCGTCCGCAGCCGCTTCGTGGAAAAGCCGACCGGGCGACCACAGGGGTCGCCCCTACAACGCTTCCTGTAGGGGCAACCCTTGTGGTTGCCCACCGCGGCGAAGCCACAACATCAGCCGGTCAGAGACCTAGTGCCGGGATCAGTTGGTTTCGCTGCAATTGTCTGTAGCGCCGCCGTCTCGGCGACCCCCGGCAGCATGCCGGCAAGATGCCGGCGCTACCACCGGATGCCACCTTTTCAACTGGTCACAGCACTAGGCAAGCCTTTCGACCACGAAAACACAAAGAAACTTCGTGTCTTTGTGCCTTCGTGGTTCAAATAAGGTCAGGGTATTGCGGCGGGCTCTCACCGACACGCTTCGTCACCTTCGGGCACTTGCCGCGCGGCGCTGCGTCCTCGATGGCCACGACGTTGATCTGGTGCCACCAGTCGTCGCCGAAGTCGAACCAGTAGCCAAAGGCGTCGTTGACCTTAAGGCCGAGGGAACCGATGGTCGTGCGGGTCACGTCGCCGGCCGGCGCACGGTCGGAGAACGTATCCCCCATCTCCAGGGACAACTCGTACCGGCGGGCCTTCCGGTCCATCGGCCCCTTGCCTCCGACCTGGAACTCGTACATATGTTCTTCCTCGCGGTCGAAGGCGTCGAAAATTGCGTGGTGGAGAGCCTCCAGCGTCTGGTCGCCGCGGACCTGAATCGTCCGAGAGATGATCTTGTTCTTCTTGGCGAACTTCTCCGTCACAGGGCCGCTAATGATGAAGACCTCCAGCGTATAGAGCCGCTTGTCGTGGCCGCCGGGCTGCGGCCTTGCCTTCTCCGCCGAACTCCTTTTCGTTTTGCCTGTCATGTTGGTGCCCCTGTTAGCCGGGCATAGTGTCAGGAGGGTACCAAGCGGCCTTGCGGCATTGCTACACGAGCAAGGACCGTGCCGCGGTCAGTCCGTGGGGTTGTGCGGATACTCGCCTTTGCAGCTCGAACCTCCTGAAAGCACAAGCTAACCCTGGCCCACTTGTGAGCACCTATCGGGATGTGCTTCCTGTCTTTTCGGCATTCCGCATGCCGCGTTTAACTCGCCGCAGGGCTAGGCCGATTTGCATGCGCGAGTGGCCCAGCGTTTGCATCAAAAGCGGTCTCCTGGCCGCGACCGTAACGTTGCGTTCGTTTCTCACCGGAAATTCTCGATCAGCATCAAATCGCTACCGGTTTGGTCTCTTTGCGAATATAGAACGTACCGTTCGTCGGGCGAGACGGACAAACCCTCTCTCAGAGGCTTCTCGATCCGGGCAATCGTGCTGATAGTGCCTTTGGCGAAGTCAAGGAACTGGAGGGAAGAATTCCCATCGGAATGCTGTTTCGGAACGAAATAGATTCCTCTCTGCACTACTGTGAATCCATGCCACGTGACCGATTCCAGAATCTGCTTCTCCTCACCGCCGTCCACGGCAACTTTCCATAAGCTGGTATCGTGCATGGCTTTGGCATAGTACACGGATTTGCCGTCGGGAGACTCGAATGGAACGCGCCCTCCCTGCCTGGTCACCTGGATAGCTTCCCCGCCCTCGGCCGGCATCTTCCAGATCTGCCACGCTCCGGTTCGGTTCGAAGCGAAGTAGATCCAGCGCCCATCCCTGGAATAGCTGGCCAGGGCGTCATCAGCGGCGTGGCTGGTCATGCGTCGCGGCCTGCCACCGCTGGCGCTAATCACATAGAGCTCGAACTGCCCTTCCGAATTAGAGTCGAAAACAATGCGCTCCCCTTCGGGAGACCAGCGCGGGCTTCCGGTCATCGGCGCTCGCATGGAGGTCAACTGCATCGCGCCAGAGCCGTCACTGGCCGAGACCCAGACCTCCAGACTTCCGGAGCGCGCCGATATGAAGACGATTCTCTTGCCATCCGGCGAGTACCGGGGAATGATGTCCGCGCGTGTGGAGGCGATCAGGAGAACCGGCGAGCCGACCTTGCCGCCCGGACCAGGTAGTTCGAGTCGCCAGATATTGTCGTCCAAGAACTGCCGCCTGTAAGCGAGGCGGTTGCCCTGGCGGGAAATCGCAGGCTGGTCACCCTGCTCTCCGGCGGACACCAGCGGTCGCGGCGTTCCGGGGCCGGATGCGGGCATTCTCCAAAGGCCGACCACGCCGCCGGCCCAGGGCGCCTGGCCGGAAGAGAAAATGATCTCTCGCCCATCCGGAGTCCAAGCGGGACTGGCCGTCCACTGGCGATGGAAAGTCAGCCGTCGCGGTTCCCCTCTTGGCGCAAGGTCATCAGTCAGGGCAAGCAGGTTGAGTTCGCTCACTTCGTAGCCGGCTCGACCAAAAACCAAGCTTCGGCCGTCGGGAGAGAACGCGGCAGCGCCATCGCCATCGCCAAGCGATCCCGCCGGCGGGAATGTCAGCCTTCGCCTTTCGCCGGTTTCTATCGAGAGCAGGAACAAGCTCTTGGGCTCCTCGGCGGCAGTCCTGTCGGTTATGACGAGCCACCTGCCGTCCGGAGACCAGCCCAGATAAGGTACGTGGACTAAGAATGGCTCGTGAGTTTCCGCCAGCTTGCGCTCCGGACCGCCGATGGCCGGGATGAGGAAAACCCCGGCCCTAGCTCCAGGGAATAAGCGAAGGAAAGCAATGTGGCGGCCGTCCGGCGACCAGGCGGGACTCGCATCCTCGGCAGGGTCTTTCGTGAGGCGCAGCAGGTTCTCCGTGCCGATCTGCTTCACGTAGATGTCAAAATTGTCCCGCTGTTGTCCATCCCAAACGAAGGCCACCTGGTTGCCATCGGGCGAAAAGCTGGGCTCCGATTCCACGCCGGCGTAAGTAGTCAGGGGAACCGCTTCGAAAGGGGCCGCTGGGGCTTTGGCCCGGCTGCGCCACAGCCACAAACCAGCAGCGGCAAGCAGCACAACCGCCCCCAGCGCGACGCCCCAGTGTGAAAACCGCCATCGCTGTCTGGCTCTCGGCGCGGCCGCCGCCAGTCTGCCCGAGTCGGACTCTTCCTCCAGCTCTTCGAGCGCGATCTTCACATCATCCATGTGCTGGAAGCGGCGCTCGGGGTCCTTGCGCAGGCAGCGGGTGATCAGCTTCTCCAGGTCGTGGGGAATGTCGGCCGGCAGCGGCAGCGGTTCCTGGTTGAGGATAGCCGCCAGCGTCGAGAGGTTGGTGTCCCCCTGAAACGCCCGCCGGCTGGTCACCATCTCGTACAGCACCGCACCGAAGCTGAAGATATCCGAACGGGCGTCTACCCGCTTGCCCTGCGCCTGCTCCGGCGACATGTAGGCCGCAGTGCCGACGATCGTGCCTTCTTCCGTGTGCGCCTGCAGAGTTTCGGTGGGAGCCAGCCCGTCGCTTTCCACCGACTCGGTCAGCTTGGCCAGTCCGAAGTCCAGCACCTTGACTAGGCCGTGCTCGTCC
>CAYVGN010000119.1:5958-8210 GCA_964451215.1 uncultured Acidobacteriota bacterium | reverse complement strand
CAGCGGCCCAGACCGTAGCCGAGATCGCCGCCTCGCTGGCCGAGCCCAAGTTCACTGCGTCCCCGCCCAGCACCCCACCCGCTTCCTTCGATGAGATTTACCGCATGGCCGAGATCCGGCCTCCCGCCCACGGCTATACCATCCTGAAGGTCGCCGAGATGCTCCAGAGCGAGCACATCCGGGAACTTCCGCCCGAGGTGAAGCGTAAATCGGTGCTGCTGGCCCTGGAGGCGGCCAGAGTAAAGATCGAAGAGGTGATTCAGGACGCAGTGCAGCGCGACAAGGCCCTCGATGCCTTCGAGCGCGCCCAGCAGAAAGCGCTCGAGGAACTGGAGGCGCGTAAGAGCAGGGAGAACCGGCAGATCCAGCAGGAACTGGACCGGCTGATCGCCGAGCACCAGGCGCGGATCAAGGGGAACAGCGACGAGGTGGCGCGCGAGAAAGAGCGGTTCTTCGGCTGGCGGCTGAAGAAGCAGCAGGAGGAACAGAGCATTGCCGACGCGGTCGGCTATTTCCTGACCGACAACCCCATTACTACCCAGAGAGCACCTTCGGCCCCACCGGCCTCGGGCCCGAAACAGTAGCAAAGTACGGAACGCGGAGGGAAGACAGACCCGCTCGTTCCGCACCCCGCATTCCGCATTGGAAGAGAGGACGCTATGTGGAGACGCTTCACGCGAATGATCCGGTCCTTCATCGGCTTCTTCATCTCGGCGGCCGAGAATCCCGAGATCATCCTTGAGCAGAACATCCGGGACATGAACGACCAGGTGCCGCGGATGAACGAAAGCATCGCCATGGTGAAGGCCAACGTCACGCTGCTGGAGAAGGAAGAGAACAAGTACAAGGTGGAGATCACCGACCTGACGGCCAAGGTGAAGGCGGCCATCCAGGCGGGGCGCGACGACCTGGCCGGCAGCTTCGCGGCGCAACTGGAGCAGATGCGCAGCGCGCTGGCGCGCAGCCAGGGCCAGTTGACCACGGCGCGCGCGGCCTACGACAAGGCCCTGGCGGTGAAGCAGGCTTTCCTGCGGGAGAAGGAGCGGAGGACGCAGGAGGCACTCAACGCCATCCGCGACTACCGCCGCGCCCAGTGGCAGAGGAAGGTGGCCGATGCCATGGAGCAGTTCGAGGTGGCCGGCATCAGCCAGACTCACGACGAGATGGTGCGCCGCATCGAGGAGGAGACGGCCCTCACCGAGGCCCGCATGGAGATGGCGCTGGGCACCGTGGACCAGCAGAAAGTCAAGATCGAGGAAGAAGCGGAGAAGCTGCGGGCCAGCGAGCTGGTCAAGCAGTTCAAGGTGGAGATGGGGCTGCTGGCCCCGGAGGCTGCCGCCGCCACGGCGGAAAAGACCATCGGCGGCAAGGAAGCCGAGAAAACCCAGGCTTGAGGCTTCTGGCTTGAGGCTCAAGGGTGGCCTGGCCGTGCCCTCACCTCAAGCCCCGAGCCTCAAGTCTTAAGCCGGAGGCAGGCTATGCCGATAAGAATTGAGAAGGGCGGCTGGACCCTGATCTTCCTGATCGGGCTTTTGCTGGTCGCTTACAGCCTTCATAAGTACGGGGTGATTGACCTGAGCGAGTGGACCGGGGGCAGGATCGCCCCTGTATCCCGGGAGAGGGGCCCTTCCGTTGATCCCACCAAGCCGCTGGCGCTGCCCAGCTCGGGCAGCCCAGAGTCGAAAGAAGTGCGCGTGCGGGTCAACATCTGGGTGGGCTGCGTGGCGGGGCTGGTGGCCAACGGAGGACTGGACACGGTCTCCGGTTCCATCTTCGACCAGAAGGGCCTCAAAGTCTCCTTCAAGATCATTGATGACTGGACGGAGGGGGCGGCGGCCCTGGCCAGCAACAACGTGGACATCATGCTGACCACGGCCGACGTCTGGGCCAAGGACTACGCGCAGTTCGCCGACAAGGATGTGGAGGTGCGGGCCTTCTTCATGGTGGACTGGTCGCGCGGCGCCGACGGCGTCATCGGCCGCCAGGGGATCAGCAGCATTGAGGATCTGGCCGGCAAGACCGTCGCCTTCGCCCCTTATACCCCCTCCCACTTCCTGCTCTGGAACGGCCTGAAGGGCTCCGGGCTCACCACCGAGCAGCGCAACGAGATCTTCGCCAAGGCGGTGCACACCAAGGACGGGATCGAGCCGGCCACGCTGTTTGCCCAGCAGAAGGTGGACGCTGCTGTGGCCTGGGACCCGGACATGAGCGACGCGGTGGGGAAGCGCCCCGGCTCCCGCAAGATCTACGAC
>CAYVGN010000119.1:366-5948 GCA_964451215.1 uncultured Acidobacteriota bacterium | reverse complement strand
GCGCGCCCACACCCTGATCGGCACCATCAAGGACTTCAACATCCCCGCGGACCTGGCCAAGACCATGCTGGAGGGGGTGCGGCTGACTGACTACGCTGACAATATCTCCTTCTTCGGCCAGGCAGGGGCCGACTCCGACTACAGCAACATCTTCAAGATGGCCCAGGAGATGTACCGCGAGGGGCGCGTGATCAAGCGGGTGTCGAGCGTGGAGGACAGCGTTGACCGGCGCTACCTGACCTCGCTGGGCGGCAAGTTCTCCACCGCCTCCACCGAGCCGCCTATCGAGTACAGGGAGCCAGCCAGGGGCGCCACGCCCATCGCCACTCAGCGCCGCTCCATCTACTTCGAGCCCAACTCGGCCAAGATGGGCCTGGACTCGCGCGCCGTGGTGGATGAAGTGGCCGGCTTCATGCGCGCCTACGAGAACACGGTGGTGGACATCGAGGGGAACACCGACTCCACTGGCACGCACGCTTACAACCTTCAGCTCTCCAAGGAGCGCGCTGATGCCGTGAGGCGTTACTTGGTGGAAAAGCACGGTTTCCCCGCGGCCCGCATGCGCACCTTCGGCAACGGCCCGGATAAGCCCATCGACACCAACGCCACGCCGGAGGGCCGGGAGAAGAACCGCCGCACCGATATCAAGGTCTACGCCAATCCGGCTTCGTAACCGATGGACCACGCAGGCCCATGGCACACTCCCCCGCTCTGCGGGGTCGTGCCTCGGTAGGGTCGCACCTCCGATTACCGGTGGTGAATTTCCATGGCCGATCTGCTCACCATCCGCAAGGACATACCGCGGCGCACCCGGCTGCTGCTGGGCGCTGTAGCCTGGGCGCTGGTGGTGGCTGCTTGGTGCGCCGTCACTTACTGGGAGGTGCTGCCGCCGCTGTCGCTGCCCAAGCCCGCCGGCGTCCTGAAGGCCTTTGGGCAGCTTTGGACCGAGTACGACCTGCTGGGCAATGTCTTCCAGAGCTGGTGGCGCATTGCCCAGGCTTTCTTCTGGTGCGGCATCGTAGCCATCCCGCTGGGCATCCTGATGGCCAGCTTCCGCTGGCTGCACGAGCTGGTCAACCCGGTGGCGGCGCCCATGCGCGCCATGCCCATCACCGCTTTCCTGCCGGCCTTCATCGCCCTGTTCGGCATCGAGGAGTCCATGAAGGTGGCCTTCCTGTGGTTTGGGATGTTCTTCTACCTGCTGGCGGTGGTGGTGGAGGAAGTCAACCGGGTGGACAACGCGCTGCTGGAGACGGCCTACACGCTGGGCGCGCAGCGCCGCCACGCGCTCTGGCTCATGTTCCGCGCTTCCTTTCCCGCCATTTTCGGCTCTTTCCGCATCCTGTACGATATTGGCTGGACCTACGTGATCCTGGCGGAGATGATCAACGCGCGCAAGGGCGTGGGGTACATGGTGGAGGCGGCGCGCAAGGTGTTGGACTTCGAGCGGGTTTACGCCGGCATCATCGCCATCGGCCTGGCCGCGTTCCTGTTCCGTTTCTTGCTGACCTTGCTGGAGCGGCGACTGTTCCCCTGGCGGCGGGTGGCACGGCCCGCCTCCGAGCCGGTGGCCGCGGTGGGAGCCTCCGTCCCCGCGAAAGCCGAGGCCCATGGCGAGTGAGGTCAAAATCAGCCTGCAGGGCGTCTCGCGCACCTTCCTCGGACCGCAGGGGGAGCGCATCGAGGCGCTGCGCGACGTCAACTTCGAGGTGCAAGACGCTTATTCGGCCGAGGGGCGCGATATCGGAGAATTCCGGGTGCTGCTGGGGCCCTCCGGGTGCGGCAAGTCCACCATCCTGCGGCTGATCGCCGGTTTGGACCGGCCGACCAGCGGCCAGGTGCTGGTGAACGGCCGGCGGGTGCAGGGGCCGGGCCGCGACCGCGGCATGGTCTTCCAGAAGTACACTTCCTTCCCCTGGCTCACCGTGGAGGGAAACATCGCCTACGGGCTGAAGATCAACGGAGCACCGGCCGCCGAGCGCCGCCAGACAGTGCGGCACCTGGTCGAGGCCGTGGGCCTGGCGGGGTTTGAGAAGGCTTATCCTGACATGCTTTCCGGCGGCATGCAGCAACGGGTGGCCATCGCCCGCACCCTGGCGCTGCGGCCCCAGCTCATGCTGATGGACGAGCCGTTCGGGGCGCTGGACGCCCAGACGCGCAGCGACATGCAGGCGTTGCTGCTGCGCATCTGGGAGGAAACCGCCTGCACTGTCCTGTTTGTGACCCACGACGTGGAGGAGGCCGTTTACCTGGCCGACCGCATCTTCATCCTGAGCGGCCGTCCCGGTACAATTGTGGAGGACGTCCCAGTGCCCATCGGGCGCCCGCGGGAGCCGGCCGTGAAGCAGACCAGGCAGTTCCACGACCTGCAGAACTACCTGCTGGCCTGCCTGCGCCGCGCCCCGGGCCACGGGCAGGTACGGGTGAGCGTCTAATCTTGGTTCCAGGTGCCAGGTTCCAGGTCAAGGTGGGGCTCTGAACCTGGAACCTGGAACCTGGAACCTGGAACTTCTGGGCATGGCGGAGAAGGACTCCCAATTTCGGGCGTTGCAGGAGAAGATCGAGGAGACCGATCTGGGGCAGCTCAACTACGTCAAAGAAGCCCTGAAGTGGCAGTACAACTGGATCGGGCTGGCCGGGGCGGCCACCTTCGCCCTGATCTCGGGCACCGGCGTGCCGCTGGTGCTGGCCGCCGGCCTGGAGCTGATCTACCTCAGCCTGGTCCCGCAGTCCAGCGCCTTCCGCCGCCTGGTTCGCTCCTGGAAGTACGCCGATGAGAAGAAGCGGCGGGAGATGAGGCTGGCGGCCATGCTCAGCGAGCTGCCCCGGGAGCTGCGCGGCCGCTACGAGAACCTCTGCTCGGTGGTCCGCAGCATCCGCGCTAACTACAGCCGCTTGTCGTCCACCACCCAGATGTTCGTCAGCCAGATGGATGACAGACTTCGCGGCCTGCTCCGCGCTTACCTGCGGCTGCTGCATGCCTCCTACCAGCACCGGGAATACCTGCGGGTGACCGACCCGGAGCTGATCAAGCGCGAGGCCACCGCCCTGGAGCGCACGCTGCAGTCGGACCCGCCCAAGGTGCAGGAGATCAACCGGCGCCGGATCGAGATCCTGGCCAAGCGCCTGGAGAAGTTCGGCAAGATCCGCGAGAACCGCGAGGTGATTGACGCACAGTGCGCGGCCATCGAGGACGTGCTGGAGCTGATCCGGGACCAGTCCGTCACGCTGCGCGACCCGCAGCAGCTCAGCGCTCAGCTCGAGCATCTGGTCCAGGACGTGGAGCACACCGAGCAGACGGTGCGGGAGGTGGAAGCCATCTTCGAGATGGCCGCACCGGACATGGCCGAAGCCCTGGGGGCGGTGCCCGAGTTGCCCGCTGGCTCGGCCGCCGCGCCTTCCCCGACCGCCCCGCGCACCCGTGTCCGCAACTGAGCGTAGTGTGAATCCACAGATTTCACAGATTCCACAGATTGAAAAAGATCCCAGGACTCATGCCATCATTGGGGCAGCCATGGAGGTACACCGACGATTGGGATGTGGATTCCTGGAAGCGGTCTACCAGGAAGCTTTTGCAGTTGAGCTGGCGGCCCGGGGCATAGCTTTCAAGCGGGAAGTCGAACTTCCCGTCCTTTACAGAGGTGTTCGCCTCAGCGTTGCCTACCGTGCCGATTTTGTCTGTCTTGATTGCATCATTGTGGAGTTGAAGGCCTTACCGAAGCTAGGCGGAATCGAGGAAGCGCAGATCATCAACTACCTTAAAGCGACTGGTTACGAAGTCGGCTTGCTACTGAACTTCGGCGGCAAGTCGCTAGTACCGTGACCGCCTGATTTCTACGCGATGACGCCCTCTATCCGTGTGTGCGCGTAGTCTTCACGACCGTACTCAAGGGAAGAAACTAGGCGGTCACGGCACTAGAGTACAAACGACTCGTTCTTTGAGAATCTGCGGAATCTGTGGAATCTGTGGATCTGTGAAATCTGCGAAATCTGTGGATTGAGAAATGTCTACGACGGTGACAATGGCTGGAAGGTTGGAGGGACTGCCGGGGTGGGCGCGGCAGCTCTCCGAGAAGTACTACTCGCGCACCATCGCCCTGTTCGTGCTGCACGGGAATGTGCGCGACCTGGTGCCGCTCAGGCGCGGCGACGGCGCTGAGTACGTGCCGCTGCTGCGCTTCTTGCAGGAAGCGCTGTTCCCTCAGCGGGACCTGGTGCTGATCTACGACCGCGGCGGGGGGCTGAATTTCGCCCGCCCCGAGATGATGGAGGACTTCCGCCGGGCGCTGGCCGGCTACGACTCCTTTCACGGCACCAGCTACTCGCAAGGCCTCCCGCGCAACACCGACATCGTGCTGAACCTGCTGGACAACTACCTGCGGCTGCGCATCCTGGACGGCAAGAAGATGGCCCTGATCCTGGACTTCGCCGAGACCATCGCGCCGGCCGGCGACGTCTCCGGCATGGGGGTCGAGGACCGCAACTCGGTGGTGATCCTCAAGCGCTGGGCGCACAACCCCGCCTTCCTGCGCGCCGACGTCACCATCTGCCTGATCGCCGAGAACCAGGTGGAGTTGAACCAGGGGATCGTGCAGCACCCGGGGGCCGCCCCCATCGCCATCCCCCTGCCCGACGAACAGGAGCGGTTGGAGTTCATCCGGGCGCAACTGGCGGCCACGCCGCTGCCTCCCGGCTCCGACGTTACCGACGCCACGCTGGCCAAGCTGGGCTCCGGGCTGAAGCGCGTGCACCTGCAGGGCATCATCTCCCACGCGGTGCAGAATCGCCAGCCGCTCACCCTGAAGTTCCTGACCCAGCGGAAGAAGGAGCTGATCGAGGCGGAATCTGGTGGGCTGCTGGAGTTCATCCACAGCCGCTACGACCTTTCCATGGTGGCGGGCAACGAGGCCGCCAAGAAGAAGCTGCAGGACGCGGCCGCTGCCATCCGCGCCGGCAAGACCGAGGTGCTGCCCATGGGCTACGTCATCTGCGGCCCGGTGGGCACCGGCAAGACCTTTCTCACCACCTGCTTCGCCGGCGAGGTGGGCATCCCGGCCGCGGTGCTGAAGAACTTCCGCAGCATGTGGCTGGGGGTCACCGAGGGCAACCTGGAACGCGTGCTCAACCTGCTCAAGGCCATGAGCCCCATCGCCGTCATTGTGGACGAGGCCGACGCCCAGCTCGGCAGCCGCTCCAGCTTCGGCGACAGCTGCGTCAGCAACCGCGTCTTCGCCCAGATCGCCCAGTTCATGGGCAATACCGAGCTGCGCGGCAAGGTCATCTGGTTCCTGCTCACCTGCCGCCCCGACCTGCTCCCGGTGGACCTGAAACGCCAGGGACGCGCCGAGGAGCACATCGCCCTGTTCTACCCCGAGACCGACGAAGAGCGGCTGGCCCTGCTGCGCGCCATGCAGAAGAAGACCGGGACCGAGATCCGCTCGCCCGAAGCCGAGAAGTTCTTCCTGGAGCGCGCCGGAAAGCTTTCCGGGGCGGACATCGAGGCGGTGCTGATCCGCGCCCGCATGAAGAGCGCGCTGGAGAACGAAGCCGCCGTGGACGTTGACGACCTGAAGGCGGCCATA
>CAYVGN010000119.1:0-356 GCA_964451215.1 uncultured Acidobacteriota bacterium | reverse complement strand
GAGACTGAGCTGATCTCTCTCATCCAACATCCGCAAGGCAGCGCTGGCGGACTTCATCCCGCCCTCCTACCCCACCGAAATCGAGCTGCAAAACCTGGTGGCAGTGCTGGAATGCACCAGCAAGAGCCTGCTGCCGGCCCGCTACCGCAACATGGACCGCGGCGAGCTCATCCGCCGCACCAGCGAACTCACCTCCCTTTCGCGCGATTAGAAAAGCAGCAAGGCACGAAGAACACCAAGGTGCCTCGAAGCGGTCTCATAAACCTGCCATGCCGTGCCTGTGCGTCCACAACCGACCGACACGCAACGGGTTACAGGATCATCAGCAGCAAGTCGCACATATATGAGACCGCTTC
>CAYVGN010000118.1:0-8391 GCA_964451215.1 uncultured Acidobacteriota bacterium | reverse complement strand
CGCGCGTGATTGACATCGAGGAAACGCTCCACGCCGGCAGCGAAACGGTAAAGCTCGGCGACACCAAGGAAGGGACATTCGCCATCCGCGTGGCCGCGCCCCTGGCGCCCAAGAACGGCGGCACCATGATCAATTCCGAGGGCGGGAAGGGCGAAAAAGAAATCTGGGGCAAGCGCGCCGGGTGGGTGGACTACTACGGGCAGGTGGGCGGCGAGACGGTGGGCATTGCCATCTTCGATCATCCCGGTAACCCCAAGCATCCCACCTACTGGCACACCCGCGATTACGGGTTGCATTCGGCCAACCCGTTCGGCGAGCGCGACTACTACCGCGACAAGACGCGGGACGGATCGCTCACCATCCAGCCTGACGGGCGCCTTAGCTTCCGCTACCGCGTCTTTATCCACTCCGGCGACGCGCAGGCCGCCAAGGTCGCCGACGAGTACAAGAAGTACGCCGGCGCGCGCGCCACCGACTGAAGATCTGGACCCGCCACAGAGGCACGAAGTCGGGGGGCCGGTCCCGCTCTGCAGGGGCTGGTCCCCCTCTGCGGGGTCCGGCCCGCCGTGAGTTGTTGCGCTCGGCGGCGCGGACTGAGGCCGCCCCCTACCCCTGTGGGGCAGCTTCTCAGGTAATGCGGAAGTCGGCGCGCACCTCGGGGCTGTCGAGGTAGCCGAGGCGGCAGGCCTTGGCCCGCACCGTGGCGCTCCCACTCAGCGTGATCTCGCGGCTGTAGAGCTTCCAGCGCGGTTTCTCGTCCGGCTCGCTGGTGTAGGCGATGGAGGCGCCCTCGGTCGGGCAACTGATGCGGAGGCGTAGCGGGGCGGCGAACGCGCCGCCGGCAGGTGCCAGCAGCGGCGCCGCCGTCGTCGCCCACTGGCCGCCGGGCCGCATCCGCTCCTTCAGCTCATCTTCCGGCACCAGCCCCAGGTCGTTCGTTTCCTTCCGCCACTGCTCGTGCACGGCGCGCAGGCGCTTCAGCGCCTCCTGGTGCTCGGGCGAAGCCGCCAGGTTGCGGACCTCGTGCGGATCGGCGATGATGTCGTAGAGTTCTTCCGGCGGCTTTTCCGGCAGGAAGAACAGCTTCTGCGGCCCCTCCAGCTTGCCCTCCTTGTTCAGCCGGCGCATCTCGCGCATGGTGGGCATCTGCTCCATGTAGTCAATGTACTGGGCATAGGGTTTGCAGGCCTGGTAGTTGCGGAGGTACTTGTAGCGGCGGTCGCGGACCGAGCGGATGATGTCGTAGGTCTCGTCCATGCGGTCGCGGGCCGCAAAGACATACTGGCGGGGCGGGCGGGCCTGCTCGCCCAGGAACGCCTGGCCCTGCATGTAGCGCGGCACCTCGACGCCCGCCAGGGAAAGGACCGTGGGGCCCAGGTCCATGAGGCTGACCAGGTCGTGGCGCAACGTGCCCGGCGCGATGCGGCCCGGCCAGCGCACCAGCAGCGGCACGTGGATGCCCGAGTCGTACAGCCAGCGCTTGGCGCGCGGCAAACCCCGCCCGTGGTCCGACCAGAAGAAGACCACGGTGTTGTCCGCCAGCCCGTCTTCCTCCAGTTGCCGCAGCAGCCGCCCGGCCCGCAAGTCCATCGCCGTCACCAGATCGTAGTAGCGCGCCCAGTCCTGGCGGGTGAGAGGCGTGTCGGGGTAGTAGGGGGGCAGCTTGGCCTGTGCCGGATCGTGGCGATCCTCCGGCCGCAGCTCCTGCGTCTGCCGGAAGAACTGCTCGTCCGGCGCCCGGATCTGGCTTTCGTGGCTCACCGTCAGGTTAAACACTGCGAAGAACGGCTGGCCCCGGTCGCGGTTGCGCCAGTGCGCGCGGGTGCTGCTCTCGTCCCAGGCGCTGAGCGGGCTGTCGAAGTTGTAATCGGTCTTGGAATTGTTGGTGCAGTAGTAGCCGGCGGCCCGCAGGTACTCGGGGAAGCACTTGACGTAGGGCGGAGGCACAGCCTTGGAGCGCATGTGGTGCGTGCCGATGGTGGTGGGATACATGGCGGTGATGATCCCCGACCGGCTGGGAGCGCACACCCCGGCCACGGTGAAGGCGTTGGTGAAGCGCGCCCCCTGGCTCGCCAACCCATCCAGGTTCGGCGTCCGCGCCCAACCGTCCCCGTAGCACCCCAGGTCCGGGCTGGTGTCCTCGCAGCTAATCCAGAGGATGTTTGGCGGCTCGCCCGGCCGGGCGCCTGCCCTCTTGCCCCACAGCGCGCCGGCCCCCGCGCCCAGCCCTGAAGCACGCAGGAACTCGCGCCGGTTCAGAAACAACCGCTGAAGGTACGCCATGGCAGCAGAATATAACACCGCTAGTACCGTGACCGCCTGATCTCTACCCGATGACGCCCCCTGTCCGCCCGTGCGCGTAGTCTTCACGGCTATACTCAAGGGAAGAAACTAGGCGGTCACGGCACTAGAAGCGGTCTCATATATGTGTGACTTGCTACCGATGATCCCGTGGCCTGTTGTGTCTCAGTGGGTTGTGGGCGCACAGGGACAGCATTGCAGGTTTATGAGACCGCTTCTAGTCCGCAGCGAACGTACCGCGCACTCCACATCCCGTATTCGCTGCTGCCCCTGTTAAACTGTGCGCTTATGCCTGTGCAGGGGCGGGGCGGCCACGACACTGGCTGGGTGCTGCGAGCCGCCACCATCGCAACGTTAGGTTTCTTCGCCGTGGAACTGGCGGCCGGTTCCTACGCCCGCAGCTTGGCGCTGGTCAGCGACGCCTGGCACAACTTCTCTGACGCCCTGGTCCTGCTGGTTGCTTGGTTTGCCTATTACGTGCAGGCCAAGGCGCCCAGCGAGCGGAGGACTTACGGCTACCACCGCGCCGGCGTGCTGGCTGCTTTTGTGGCCGCGCTGGGACTGCTGTTGCTGGCCGGAGCCCTGTTCTACTGGGGCTACCGCTGGCTGGTGATGGCGCCCGCGCCCAACACGGCGGTGATGGTGGCCACCGGGGCGGCGGCCGTGATCATAAACGGGGTAATCTCAGGCGCGCTGCGCCGCGCCTCCCGCGGCCAAGCCTACCCTCGCAGCGTGCTCATCCACACCGTTGGCGACGCGCTGGCCGGGGTGGGGATCGTGGCGGCCGGTGTGCTCATTCCCATCACCGGCATCCGGGCGCTGGACCCGCTGTTGGGAATCCTGATCGCCGGCCTGGTGGTGTGGACCTCGTGGGAGATCGTGGCCGAGTCCTTGAACATCTTGCTGGAGGGCCTGCCGGCCGGCACCAACCTGGATCACGTCATGGCCGCCCTGCGCAACGTTCCCGGCGTGCGGGATGTGCACGACCTGCATATCTGGAGCCTGGGCGCCCACACGCAGGCCTTAAGCTGCCATGTCCAGATCCAGGAGATGTCGTTGCGGGAGAGCGAAACGATCCTGGAGCAACTGAACACGGTGCTCGAGCAGCGCTTTCAGATCCGCCACACCACCGTGCAACTCGAGCACGCTGCCTGCGAAGCGGTCAACGGCTGTTCGATCCCGCCGAGCAGCCGGTAGGCAGTAGGCAGTCGGCCCTCAGCCCAAACACCACCCACCACTGGCTGCCGACTGCTTACTGGCTGTAGCTGACTGGCTAATGCACCCAGCGGTCGGAGTCTTCCCGCTGGCGGTGGGCTTCCTCGTGCTCTCGCATGTAGACTTCGAACTCCTTGCGGGCGCGGCGCAGCTTCCAGCGCTGATAGGCGCCGCGCAGATCGAAATCAAACAGGCGCCGCCTGGAGTGGGCCGCGGGGCGTGCGTACCAGTAATGGGCCTCGGCGCGCCGGCGCCGGCTGAAGTACTTGATGTACACCAGACCGTACACCATGCCCCCCAGGTGCGCCACGTGGCTCACGCTGCTGCCCGGCTGGACCCGCTGGAGGAAGAACTCGATACAGCCCATCAGGATGGCGAAATACTTGGCCGGTACGGGGAACAGGAACATCATCAGCACCGGCGCGTCCGGGAACAGCAGGCCGAAGGCCAGGATGAGGCCGAAGATGGCCCCGGAGGAGCCGATGGTGGGTGAGTAGAGCGCCCGGGGGCTGCCCGAAGCCAGCGCAGCCACCACCACGGTGATGCCCGCTGCCAGCCCGCAGGACAGGTAATAGCTGGTGAATCGCCGTGTGCCCCAGGTCTGCTCCACCGCCGTCCCGAACATCCAAAGCGTGAGCATGTTGAAAAGGAAGTGGCTGAAGCCGAAGTGGAAGAACATGTAGGTGAACACCTGCCAGATGTACAGGCGTCCAATCACCTGGGCAGGCGCCAGGGCCAGCGGCAGCACCTCATACAGTTCTCTAGCCTGGAAAATCTTCGGGCCGACATAGAGGACGGCATTGATAATCAGCAGGTACTTGACGACAGGTGTCAGTGTGAAGCCGCCAAAAGCGATGGGCGACCGGTAACGGTAATAGTTTCCCATGGAGGTTGGTCGGGTCGCAGGCGATCCTGGGCACGGAAAGACGCTGCTGGTTCAGAATACGAGATTTGTCCCAGCGTGTCGAATGAAAAGAAGGTTTCCGGTTCCAGGTTGCAGGCTTCAACTGCTGGGCACCAGCGCCCGTACTGAGCTAGCCCTTGTCGGGGCAGGACAACTGGTTAAAGATGTAGGGCCACTTGCTGAGATGGCGACACGCACCGAGCCTGCGGCTTCCGAGGCGGGGCAACAACAGCGACGCCGGCTGCTTTCCACCGCCATCATCCTGGCGGTGGTAGCGCTGATTCTGGCTGTGGGGCCGCCGGCAGGGATTCAGCCGGCGGGATGGCGGCTGTTCGCCATCTTCGCCGGGACGGTGCTGGGGCTGATGTTGCAGCCGCTGCCCGGGGGCGCGGTGGTGATCCTGGGGGTAACGGCGGTGATTCTGGCCGGAGCGCTGCCCATGAGCGCGGCGCTGGGCGGCTACGCCCACCCCACGGTCTGGCTGGTGCTGGCGGCCTTCTTCATCGCCCGGGCGCTGCTCAAGACCGGCCTGGCGCGCCGCATCGCCCTCTACTTCGTGCGCGCCATCGGCCACCGCTCGCTGGGCCTGGCCTACGCCCTGATCTTCTCCGACGTCACGCTGGCGACCATTATCCCCTCGAATGCGGCCCGCGCCGGCGGTGTGATCCTTCCGATCGTCCGCAGCCTCGCCGAACTTTACCAGTCCTACCCGGGGAAGACGGCGGCGCTGCTCGGCTCGTTCCTGGTGGCCACCGTCTACCAGGGCGACGTGGTGGCCTGCACCATGTTCCTGACCGGGCAGGCGAGCAATCCGCTGGCCGCCGACATGGCGCGCAGCGTGGCGGGCGTCTCCATCAGCTATGCGCGCTGGATCTGGGTGGCGCTGCTGCCGGCCCTGGTCTCGCTGGCGCTGGTGCCCGCGTTCCTGTACCGGCTGCATCGCCCGCAGATCACGCATACCCCGGCGGCCGCGCAGTTCGCGCGCGACCGGCTGGCGGAGATGGGGCCGTTGAGCCGCCCTGAGAAGATCGCGCTGGCCGTCTTCGTCGGCGTCTGCGCGCTGTGGATCGCCTCGGCCTGGCTGCGCCTGCACACCACCCTGGTGGCCATGCTGGGCGTCTGCGCGCTGTTCGCCACCGGCGTGCTGACCTGGGAAGACGCCACCACCGAGCACCGCGCCTGGGACGTGTTCATTTGGTACGGCGGCCTGGTGCGCCTGGGCGAGGCATTGAACGAGGCGGGCATCACCTCCTACTTCTCCGGGCGCATCTCGGGGCTGCTGGCGGGCTGGCAGTGGTTCGCGGTGCTGCTGGTGGTCTTGCTCATCTACTTCTATTCCCACTATGGCTTCGCCAGCATCACCTCGCACATGGTGGCCATGTACCCGCCGTTTCTGGCGCTGCTGCTGGCCAAGGGGGTGCCCGCGCCGCTGGCCGCCTACGCGCTGGTCTTCTTCGCCAACCTGGACGCCGCCCTCACCCACTACGGCACCACCCCGGCCCCCATGTTCTTCGCCACCGGCTACGTGGATCAGTACACCTGGTGGAGGCTCGGCTTCCTGGTGGCTCTCACCCACATCGTGGTCTGGACCGCGGTCGGCTTCGCCTGGTGGAAGCTGCTGGGTCTGTGGTGAAAGTCGCCCGGACTGCGTGATTGGCAAGCCGCCCCGCCGGGGAAGCGGGTAGAATGTCCTCGGGTTACGGATGCTGGTTCCTTCGTTGAGGCGCTTCCAGGACACGGTGGAGAGCATCACCGAGCGGGTTGGCCGCGTTACTTCAGCCCTCGGGCAACACCGGGTGCCGTACCAGGTTGTAGGTGATCTGGCCGTCGCCGCCTGGGTGGACCAGGTGGACCAGGAAGCAGTCGGTGAACCTTGGACCCCGGACCTTCCACCTTGATGGTAGAGCAAGTTGCGGCCGCCGCCGGCGCGGGAATCGAGCTGGCGCACGGCTGGACCTTGCACGCCGTGGAACCGGTCACGCCGGCTGAGGCCGAGGCAACCCTGCGCCAGCCAGTGGCGGCCATCCCGCTCAAGGCCGCAGCCTGCCTGGGCCTCCTGCGCATCTTTGCCGTGCCCTACCTGGAATGCGGCGGAGAGAAGGAATTTGTCTCCACAGAACCGCCGGCGGCCGAGCGCCACTCCTCACTGTGGCTGGAGAGGCCGGACGGCTTCGACCTGTTCGTTTCCTTCTACGAGGCCAGCGCTCACGACACCGGCTTCGAGCTACTGGCCGCAGTCGCCGACCTGCTGGTCCCGCGCATGAGCGAGCGGGAACTGGCCTCCTACGGCCGCCTGCTGCGCCGCGAGGCGCGCGAGGGGGCCACCGGCGAGATGGACGAGGACGCTCTGGAAGCCCGCGAGTCGGAGCATCCCGCCTACGCCGCCATCTCGCTGGCAGCCACGCTGGCCGAATACCTGCACGCCCTCTGGCACGACGTCGAGGTCCGCCAGGGCCCCGAGCACCTGGCGGCGAAATTCCTTCGCCGCCGTTTCGAGTTCCTGGCGCGCATCTTTCCGCCCGACCCCGGCCAAGTCTTGTTCTACTGACCTCCGCGGCAACAGCACCCGCTCGGTTCCGCCCTCTGCTTTCTGCCTTCGCTCACTCCGGCTCGAAATAGGAGGCGTAGCCGCCGCCCATGTTGCGGGCGAGCCACAGGCGGTACTGGCGGTCGGCGGAACGGGTGACGGCGCGGCGGTCCAGCGGGCTGGTGTTGGTGTAGACGAAGATGCCGGTGCTGCCTTCCTCGGTCGGCCCCATGCAGACCACTTCGTCACGGTAGTCGCCCAGCAAGTCGGCCACCATCACGCACGCCCCCTTGCCCGCGTTGGGACCAGGGCCGGCGATGGGCACGACCTCGCGCCCGTTGAAGCGCCCCAGGCGCTGGCCGTCACTGGACATCAGTTCGCGCGTGGCGTTCCCTTCCCAGGTGACCGGGCGCCAACCCGGCGGGAACGGGTTCAGCAGAATCTTGCCGTCGGCCGAGAACAGCACCAGGTCCTTGACGTCGTGGCCGTCGCGGTTGGTCAGCAGTTCCAGGCCCGGGGAGCCGTCCCAGATGTCGGCCGCCCAGCCGGTGTGGGCGTGCACCCAGCGCGGGTCGTCCTCCCGGTTCAGCTTCCAGATGATCCTGCCCGTCCTGGCGTCCACCACGTAGGCCCCGGCGTGGAGGGAGCTTTCCACGGCGTAGAACACCTCCAGCCCCGGGTGCCCGGGCAGGATGTCCTTGATGGCCACGATGTCGGGGTGCTGCCTGTAAATCGCCCAGCGCAGGGTGCCGTCCGGGTTCAGGCAGGCAGTGCCGTCGAAGACCTCGTCGCGGCCGTCGCCGTCTACGTCGCCGATGTCAACGTGGTGCGAGCCGCTGCCGTTGGTTTCCATGGTGCTGCGAAATTCCCACAGCTTTTTCAGGTCGCCGTCGAAAGCGGTGATGACCTCGTTCTCGTACAGGCCGGTCTGGGTGATCAACGCCGGGCGGCGGCCGTCCAGGTAGGCCACCGAGAGGTGAATGCGGGTGGAGGTCTTGGAGAAGTCGCTGACCATCTCCGGCCAGGCAGCCCGGCGCAGGACACGGCCGGTCATGCCGTCGAGCACCGCCAGGTAGATGGCGTCCCCTTCCTGGAGCCGGGCGGCGACTTCGGCGCGTCCGTCGCCGTCCAGGTCGTAGACGATAACGGGAACATTGTTAGCGTTGCCGAAACAATGGTCATGCCAGACCAGCGGGCGGCGCCAGAGGGCGCGGCCGTCGCCGGTGAAGGCTTCCAGCTCCACCGGGACCGCGGGGTCGCGCGACATCTCGCGGATGCCGTTGTCCAGGCGCAGGATGACATCCAGCCGGCCGTCGCCGTCCAGGTCGCCGAAAACCGGCGCCATACCACCCTGCCGGACGGTGGGCCTGATGAGCATGGCGGCGCGGGAGGGGGGCGCGCCGGGTTCCACGCCCGCCCATTCCGACGGCCTGCCCTCGCTCCC
>CAYVGN010000117.1:0-8427 GCA_964451215.1 uncultured Acidobacteriota bacterium | reverse complement strand
GGGCTGTTTCTGGTCGGCGGCGATACGGCCGAGCTGGTTTTGCGACGCCTGGGAACTTTGGGCTTAGAGGTGGCCGGCGAAGCCCTTCCCGGCATTGCTGCCGGGCGGCTGGTGGGCGGAAGCGCCCACGGGGCTGCGTTCCGAACTAAGGCAGGCGGCTTCGGCCAGCCCGATACCTTGCTCCGCGCCCTCCAGATCGTGTAGGGGTGCTGCTTGCCGCGCTCATCAGAGGAACATGAAGCGCCCGCGCATTGGAATCACGCTGGGTGACCCGGCGGGCATCGGGCCGGAGGTGGTGGCCAAGGCGCTGGCGCGCCCGTCGCTGGTCGAAAGCGCGGAACTGCGGCCCATTGGCGCCCCGTCCGTGCTGGCCCAGTGGGGCCTGGCCGGGGACCTGGCTATTCCCACAGCAGACATTGACCTGGCCCTGGTGCGCCCCGGCCAGGTCAGCGCCGAGTGCGGGCGCGCCGCCCTGGACGCCATCCGCGCCGGCGTCGCACTTTGCCTTTCCGGCCAACTCCATGCGCTGGTCACCGGCCCCATCCACAAGCGGGCCGCACAGTTGGCCGGAATGCAGGCGCCCGGGCACACCGAGTTCATCGCTTCGTTGTGCGGCAACCCGGAGGTGCGAATGCTGCTGGCCGGGCAGCGACTGCGCACCATCCACGTCACCACGCACCTCCCGCTGCAGGACGCCTGCCGCCTGGCCACCGCCGGCCGCATCTGGCGCACCATCCAGTTGGGCCACCAAGCCCTGCAGTCCTTGGGGTTCGAGCAGCCGCGCATTGCCGTGGCCGGCTTGAACCCGCACGCCGGCGAAGAGGGCCTGTTCGGGGATGAGGACAGGCAGCAGATACTGCCCGCCGTTGAGCAGGCACGCCGCCACGGCATCCAGGCCCTCGGACCCCTGCCGCCCGACACCATTTTCCTTCGCGCCTGGAACGGGGAGTTCGACCTGGTGGTGGCCATGTACCACGACCAGGGCCACATTCCCATGAAGCTGCTGGAGTTCGAGCAGACGGTGAATATCACCGTGGGGTTGCCGATAGTCCGCACCTCGGTGGATCACGGGACGGCTTTCGACATCGCCGGCCAGAATCGCGCCCGCGCCGAGAACATGGTGAGCGCCATTGAGATGGCCATCCGCCTTTCCCGGCCTAGGCCTTGAACTTTATTGACCTTTGCGCAAATAGCCTGGTTATTGATCCCATGAGGCTGTGCCGCTTCTCCACGAATCTTCAGACGAGGCCGACGGCGGCCGCTGGCCCCGATGTCTTCTACGGGGCACTGGAGGGCAAGGTGATCAGGACGCTGGAGGGCGACCCCTTCGACGGCTATGCCTTCACCGACACCTGGCGCAATCTGGACCAGGTCAAGCTGCTGCCGCCCTGCGTGCCTTCGAAGATCGTTTGTATCGGCCGCAATTACGTCGAGCACGCCCGCGAACTGCAGAATGAAGTGCCGGAGGAGCCGCTGATCTTCCTCAAGCCGCCCTCCTCGGTGATCACCACCGGCGACGAGATCGTCTACCCTCCGGAATCGCAGCGGGTGGATCACGAGGGCGAGATTGGTGTGGTCATCGGCCGGCGCTGCCACCGCCTGGGGCCGGACCAGCCTGCTGCCCCCTACATCTTCGGCTACACCTGCGTCAACGATGTCACCGCGCGCGACCTGCAACGCAAGGACGGCCAGTGGACTCGCGGCAAGGGCTTTGACACCTTCTGCTCGTTCGGCCCGGTCATCTCCACTGACGTGGATCCGGCCAACCTGGAAGTGCGGACGTGGCGCAACGGCCAGTTACGCCAATGTGGACACGTCTCCCAGATGATCTTTCCCGTGGACGTTCTGGTCCGATATATTTCCCGCGTAATGACCCTGGAAGCGGGTGACCTGATCGCCACGGGCACCCCGGCGGGTGTCGGCCCGTGCGAAGTGGGCGACGTGGTGGAGGTGGTCATCGAAGGGATCGGAGTCCTGCGCAACCGAGTGGCATCGGCAAGCTAGCGTGCTGTCCCAGAATTAAGTTGTCATTGCGAGCGAAGCGAGGAATCTGCTGTTTGTCGTTGTGCATAAAGCAGATCCCTCGCTTTGCTCGGGATGACAAGTGCAAGGGCATTTCTGGGACAGAACACTAGCACTAGAACCGCTATGGGACTGTGGCAGCTACTGATCCTGGCAGTGGTGGGAGCCGGCATTCTGGCGGGAGTCGCCGGCCTCCTCCATCTGCTGGGCCACAGGACATCCGAGGCGGAAAAGGAACGCGAGCGCCGGCTCAGGCTCAATTCGGTCGGGCGCATCTGCGACGGCACCATCGAGCAGGTGACCGGGCTCGAAAAGGGCCGGCCCTGCGTGCTTCATTACTCCTACTCGGTGCGCGGCGTGACCTACGCCGCGGCCCAGGATGTCTCCACGCTCGGCCACCGGGTGCGGCTGGAGGAGTGCAGCGAGGGAGTGCCGGCCAGCGTCAAGTACGATCCGCAGAATCCCAGCAACTCCATCGTCGTCTGCGAACTCTGGAGCGGCCTCCGTTGATTTGAGTCCGAAGTCCCAAGGCTAAAGTCTTTGCCGCAACCGCCGGCTTTGGGCCTTGGACTTTGGGCTTTGGGCTTGCGTAGGTGGCGAACGGGTTGAAACTGATTCTGGGGCGGTGCTATCCTTCCTCAGCGATAATAGCCTGCCGCTGAAAGCAGAGGAAGCACTACTATGTCCGGCCATTCCAAGTGGGCCACGATCAAGCATAAGAAGGCGCAGACCGACGCCCGCCGCGGACGGGCGTTCACGCGCGTGATCAAGGAAATCACAGTGGCCGCGCGCAGCGGCGGCAGCGACCCGGACCACAACCCGCGCCTGCGCAGCGCCATCGCCGCCGCCAAGGCCGTCAGCATGCCCGCCGACAACATCAAGCGGGCCATCCAGCGCGGCACCGGGGAGATCCCCGGGGCAGTGTACGAAGAGGTGACGCTGGAAGGCTACGGGCCGGGCGGCGTGGCCCTGATCGTGGAGGCGGCTACCGACAACCGCAACCGCACCATTAGCGAAATCCGCCACATCTTCTCCAGGCAGGGCGGGAACCTGGGCGAGGCGGGCAGCGTGGCCTGGATGTTCAAGAAGCAGGGCTACATCGTGGTGCCCAAGGAGAAGGCCAGCGAAGACCGGTTGATGGGTATCGCGCTGGACGCCGGCGCTGACGACATGCGGGACGACGGCTCCCAGTGGGAGGTCTTCACCCCGCTGGAGGGCTTCGAGGCCGTGCTGGGCGCCCTCCGCGCCGACAACATCGAGACCAGCCTGGCCGAGGTCTCCATGATCCCCCAGAGCTACGTCAAGCTGGAGGGGAAGAGCGCCCAGCAGATGGTCCGCCTGCTGGAAGCGCTGGAAGAGCACGACGACGTGCAGCACCTTTACTCGAACTTCGACGCCGAAGAGCGAGAGCTGGAAGCGGTGACCAGCGGATCCTGATGCGCGTCCTGGGCATTGACTGCGGGTGCGAGCGCACCGGCTACGGAATCGTGGAGAGCGACGGCCGCCTATACCGCCTGGTCGCTGCCGGCGCCATCCGCACCCCATCCCGGCTGCCGCTGGCGGAGCGGCTGCTCAAGATCGGGCAGGAGCTGGCGCGGCTCATCGAGCAATATGCTCCCGAGGCGGCGGCGGTCGAAGAGGTGTTCATGGCACGGAACGCGAAGAGCGCGCTAAGACTGGGACACGTGCGGGGCGTGGCCCTGGCCGAGGCGGCCCGGGCGGGCATCCCGGTCAGTGCCTACTCGCCGCTTCAGGTGAAGTCGAGCGTGGTCGGGTACGGTCGGGCCGAGAAGCACCAGGTACAGCAGATGGTCAAGGCGCTGCTGGGGCTGGAACAGCCGCCAGCCTCGCAGGACGCCGCTGACGCCCTGGCCATCGCCATCTGCCATGTCAACGTGGCCGCGACCGAGCAGCGCATCGCGCGCAGCATCCGAAAGCAGGGCTGAGTGCTGAGTGTTCAGCGCTGAGAACTGAGTGCTGAGAGGGCGGCTTGCTCGCTTCTTGCTCGGGATTCAGCACTACACCGCAACTATGAAGAAGCGCCGGTTGATCGGAAGCATAGTCGCTTGCCTGGTGGCGTTGCCCTTGCTCGCGCAAAACGACCCAGGAGCCAAGCAGCCTTCCTCCCGCCTGGTTTTCGTCAAAGAGTTCCCCGGGAGCGTGCCGGACTACTACTCGGTGACGGTGGCCGAAAACGGTGAGGCGATCTACGCTACCGCCCCCGACGACCCGGAGCCGTTGCGATTCCGCCTCTCGCCATCGCTGGCCCGGCAGTTCTTCGACGCTGCCGCCCGTCTCAACTACTTCAAGGACGCCCGGTTCGAAACGCGCAGGAAGGTGGCGGCCATGGGCAAGAAGACCTTCCGCTACGAAGGAAACGGGCAGCGCTACGAAACCTCGTTCAACTATTCGGACAATCCCGAGGCGATGGCGCTGGCCGGCGCCTTCGAGAAGATCTCCACCACTGAACAGCACCTGCTCAACCTGGAGCGGCTCGTCCGCCACGACCGGCTGGGCGTGATGAAGCAGTTGGTGCAGATTGAGATCTCGCTGAACAAGCGCGAGCTGGTGGAGCCCGGCCAACTGGTTCCCCTGCTGGAAGAGATCGCTGGCAACTCCCAGTTCCTCCACATCGCGCAGGAGCGGGCCCGCTACCTGCTCCGGCGCTTCCAGGGCGACTACACGCCCGCCCTGTTTCCGGCCGGCACCAGCCGGCAGTGAGAGAGGCTTCAGGCTACGGGCTTCAGGCTACAGGCTTCAGACTTCAGGCGGCAGGGCCCGGCTTCACGCCGGGCGCTGCACCCCTTTTGAACGCGACCAGGTCAGCAAGCAAGCCTGGCCGTGCGGTATGGGAGAACAAGAATTCGTCACTGAACCTCGGCTCATCATCCAGCCAGCCAGAACAGATGAACTGGAAACGGTGGTGGACATTATCTGCCAGGCGGCAGTCTGGCTCAAGGCGAAGGGTATTCGGCAATGGGAAAGCCCTCCGCCCCCCGGGTTGCTGGAACTGCTGGAAAGGGAGATCACCAAGCAGCAAGTCTATTTGGCCTGGCTGGAGGGAGCAGAGGAGCCCATCGCCACGTTTCGGTTTGAGTGGCAGGGTGGGCCAGTCTGGCCGGATGAGGTGGCCGCCGGCTATCTTCACTCGCTGGCCCTGCGGCCCGCCTACATCGGCCGCCGGCTCGGTGACCAGATCATCGAGTGGGCCAAGGCCCGGATCCTTCAGTGCGGGAAGCGATGGATGCGGCTCGACTGCATCGCCGCGAACGAACGTTTGCGGCGGTACTACGAGCGCCTGGGTTTCCAATTTCGGGGTTGCGGCACCATCGGCGGCTATGTTCTCGCACTCTACCAACTGGACCTGAGCGAGGAGCAGGGCTCGCCAGCCTCAAGCCTGGAACCTGAAGCCTGAAGCCTACAGGCTGGAGCCTGATTCCTCCGGGGCGTGAACCACGATCCCGGCGTAGCCGACGACCGCGTCGCGGCCGCCTCCCGCGTCGGCGCTGGTGGCGTAGCGGATGAGCGTGGCGCGGGTGGCGCCTAGTTGCCGCGCCGCTGTCAGCATGGCGATGACCGGGCCGTAGCCGCACATTGTGTTGTTGTCGCGGATCAGCACGTCGTAGAGCTGCCGCGGCTCCACGGCCAGGATGGCGTCAATGGCCTTGCGGTCCTTGAGCCGAGTGACGTCGTCGCGCTCGTAGTGGTTCATGTCGCTGGAGGCGATGAGCAGCAAGGGCCGCGCGGCGGCGGCAATGGCCCGGGCCAGGTCCTGCCCCAGCCTGTCCAGGCTGCTGTAATCGCCCCGGCCCACGGCAATCGGAACGAAGGTGAAGCCGGCAATCAGGTGCTGGAGGAAGGGAAGCTGCACTTCCAGCGAATGCTCGTCGGCATGGGCCCGCGCATCCTCCTCCAGGGTCGGACACTCCCGCTTCAACAGCGCCGCCAGTTCCTCGTCCACCGCGGCCAGCCCCAGCGGGGTCAGCCATTGGCCCGACGAATTCACCGCCAGCGGCGCGCCGCGCCCGGTATGGTTGGGGCAGAGAATGATGAACCGGGAAGGCAGTTCCACCGCGCTGTAGACGGCGCCGGCCACGTGCCCGGAGTACATGTAGCCGGCGTGCGGAACCACGCAGCCAAGGGCGCGGATCTTCTGCTGGCCGCGAACGATGAAGTGCGACAGGTCTTCCCGCAACGAATCGGGTCGAGCGGGGTAAAAACGGCCGGCAACAACAGGGGAGCGAACCATCACCCGCCTCCCACGAGTTGACTCATTGACGATTGGTCGGTTGACGATTAAAGAGGAGGGCAGTCGCCACTGGCTCAATCGCCAATGAGCCAATTCTACCGGATCAGGGGCAGGTCCGCTTTGCGGATTTTGCCCTTCACTTCGACGGCAGTTTCGGTGCCGCGCAGATAGACGACCGTCACCCGCTCGCCCGGCTCCATGCGCCGGTTCTCCAGTTTCTGCGCCAGTTCCGGCGAGTAGGAGAAGGTGCGCACCAGCGCCATGTTCTTGCGGTCGCGCACCGTGATGGCAGCGGGAGTGAAGTTGAGCACCTCGCCCTGGAACGAGTCCCGCTTGGGCTTCGGTGTCTTAATCTTGATCTTGATGGGCTTGCCGGTGGTGACCTGCGCCCACAGGGGCAGCGAGGGGCAGAACAAGGAACAGATGAGGAGGGAAACCGCCGCCCCCCGCACTGCCCGCTTTCCCAAACTACTTCTTGTTCTCGTCGTCGATCGCAATCCTCAGCGCCCTCAAGAAGCTCGTGTCCTGGGCAGTGAAGCGCAGGCGGCTCTCGATGCTGGACACTCCGGCCGGGACTTCCTTCTTGGCGATCTCCTCCTCGCGCCTGTTGAATCCGATGGTGGCTTCCAGCACCAGGAACACGTCGTAGCCGTGGGCCTTGATGTTGGCGATAGCCTCTGCAATCCGCTCGGATTCGGAAAGCGACTCGTTAATCGCGTTTCCCAGTTCCTTCATCAGTTGTTTGAGCCGGTCGTCCAGTTTCACGGTCACCCCTTTCCGGTTCCACGTACGCGATCAGTGACGTCCGGCGGACCGGGTCCGAGCGTCCCCGTTGGCGATAGTAGCCCTGCCGCCCGGTCCTGTCAATGATAACTGAGTCCGTCAGACCAGGCGCCGGCGCCGAATCGCGCCTGCTGACTGTTAGACGCGCTGGCGCGAGACGGAGGTTCTGAGAACCGGCTGGCGGAACGGACGATAAGTATCGGACGCTCATGCGGTTGCGATGCCGCGCCGGCAGCGCTGCGCAGACCGAGCGAGTGCCACACTTGCCAGTGTGACCAAGCCATTCCTATAATAATGTGATTTGCCGGCCTACTTGGGCGGCGCCCATGGAGATGTCCGTCTAATGCAGGCGGGGAAAACGGGGGCAGGACAAAGCCTGTCGCTGTTCTGTCGGCAAGTCATCTCGACGCTTCGGAGTGCACACGCATGTTTCAGTTCTTCCGCAGGCGGGACAAGGTTGTCCGCTTCTTCCTGGGCAGCCTTCTTGTTCTGGTCTGCGTCACCATGGTCATCACGCTGATCCCGGGGCTCACCGGAAGCGTGCCCAGCGATGAAACGGTTCTCGCGCAGGTGGGCGGCGAAACGATCACGAGTCGCGAGCTGATGCGTCAGATCCAGCAGATGACGCGCAACAGCCGCCTTCCCTCCAGCCTGATTCCGCTATACGCGCCGCAGATCCTCAACCAGATGGTGGCGGAGCGGGCCACGCTGTGGGAGGCCCGCCGCATGGGGCTCGACGTTTCCAGCGAGGAACTGGCCGCCCAGCTTCGTCGGAACCCGCAGTTCTTCCCCAACGGTAATTTTGTTGGCGACGAGGCCTACCGGAGCTTTATCGAGACGCGCTACGGCATGAGCGTGGCGCAGTTCGAGCAGCGATACCGGGAAGCGCTGGTGATGGAGAAGCTGCGCCAGGTGCTCACCTCGCCCCTCCCCGTCACCGACGCCGAGGTGGTCCGCGAGTTCCACCGGCGCAACGACAAGATTCGCATCGCCTACGCGCTTTTGAAGACCAGCGACGTCAAGGCCTCACTGAACCCCTCCGAGGCCGAGGTGAAGGCTTTCTTTGAGAAGAGCCGCGGCCGCTATCAGGTGCCCGAGCGACGCCAGTTCAAGCTGGTCTTCGCGCCCACCGCCCAACTGAAGGACACCATCCCGGTCAGCGAGGAAGAACTGCGTCAGTACTACCGCCAGAACCAGGACCAGTTCCGGGTGGAAGACCGGGTCAAGGTCAGCCACATCCTGTTGAAGACGGTGGGGAAGAATGCCCAGGAGGTGGAGGCGACACGCAAGAAGGTGGAAGAACTGCTGAAGCGGGTTCGGTCCGGGGAAGACTTTGCCAAGCTGGCCCGGGAGAACTCCGAGGACGCTGCCAC
>CAYVGN010000116.1:0-8475 GCA_964451215.1 uncultured Acidobacteriota bacterium | reverse complement strand
CTGCCCGTTTTTTTGCTGTTGTTGGTTCACATCCGAGCAGCAACCTGTTGCTGCTGATGCGCCTCTGCCACCAGCGGTTGTTCGAAACCCTGCCCGGCGACCGGCTGCGGGTTCACCCCAGCGCTGGGGACCACCGGCTCAGTCCTTCTCCACCTTCCAGGCCACGGACTTGATGCCTGTGGAGCCGTCTCCCATGAGCTGACTGCTCAGGTCTTCCAGGGAGGTTTCCGGGTTCAGGGTTACGTGGTACTTGACCGCCGCTTCCTTGCCCTGGGAGATCTCGCGGGGCTCAAACAGGATGCGGTAGCGGGCAAAGACGCTCTGCACGTGCGCGGTGGGGAATTCGCGGGCGTCCGACAGCAGGGAGATGAACATGGTGCGAGGTTTCTCCCGGCCGATGCGGTTGAGCACAGCGAGGAAGATAATCAGGAAGACGGTGCCCAGACCGGCGACGGCCAGCGCTCCTACGCCGCAGGACATGCCGAGCGCGACGAGCAGGAACAAGATGGTGGTGTCCTTCGGGTCTTCGACTGGGGTGCGGAAGCGGATAATGCTGGCGGCGCCGGCGATACCGAAGGCGCGGGCGATGGAGTTGCCGATAATGATCATCATCAGCGCCCCGGAAACGCACAGCAGCACCTGGGCCTGCTCCAGCGAGCGGGTCAGGGGCTTGTCGCGGTGATAGTGCTTGTGGACGGCGGTGACGAGGATGCCGATGAGGCCGGCGAAGACCAGCTTGAACAGCTCCATGAACGGATGCACGGTAAGCTGGGCGCCGCCGCGAGCCTCCGGGACGCCCGGAATGCCCAGAGCAGGGGGGAGTTCGGGGCTGGTCAGCAGGTGGGACCAGCGGACCGAGACCCACACCAGCAACAGGAACAGGGCCGCGCCGGCCGACACCGTGGCGATGGTGTCCCAGGGCCACTGCCGCGCCTGAGCTTCCTCCAGGGAACTGTGCACTTCGAAGACGTTGTCCAGCCGGGCCTGCCCCAGCGTGGAGCGAACCGCCAGGGTGGGTCCCACCAGCCGGAAGCTGCCGCCCAGGCGCTGGGCTGAGGTGTAGCCGCGCACCAATGCCCGCAGCCCTGAGGCATCCAGATCCGGGACGCCGCGCAGGTCAATGACGAAGTGGCGGAAGCCGTGGCGCAGCAGGTCCTGGATACGCTCCTCCAGGTCCTCGGCCGGCCCTCCCGCCACTAGTGGTTCCTGGGGCGAAAGAACCAAGCGCTTTCGCCCCCCTTTTTCTCCTATGCGCATGACTGCCCTACCTTCTACCCGTTGGGCAAAGACTAGCACAAGCGCTGCCTGCCGACAATTCCGGCTCTCGCAGCCCCGCTGCGGCGATGGGGCGCCGCACATTTGTCCCACGGCTATCGCCGGATCCGGGCCGCAGGGCTCGGCCCGCTCACGGTGTAAAGGCGGGGAGAAGCGCCACTCTCAAAACCTTCAACTCGTAAGGCGAGAAGGAGACGGGGACGCCTCTCTTGAGAGCCCGGGCGCCGACCAGAGCCGGCGTCCTGGAATTCAGCGGGCCTGCAGCCTCCCCTCGGAGCGCAGCTTCCGCAGCGCCGCGCGCGGATTGGCCGCTGAGACGACGTAGGTTGAAAGGCGGCGGGTCCCCGGCGAGATCCACTCGCAGGGGCCGCCCCGGCGGTAGTCGTCGAGGAGTTCCCAGTAGAGCCGCGAGGCAAGATCGGGACGCCGCAGCGAGAGGGCGTAGGCCACCCAGCCCGAAGCGGTTCCCCAATGGCCGCCATTCTGGTAGGTGTCGGGTTTTACCCGCACCAGCAGCCGGCTCCAGTACTGGCCGCGGAGAAGGTGGCGGATCTGCCCGCACCAGGCGTAGGAGTTGAGGTTCTTCTCCAGAAAATTGAGGACGCGGGCGCGCCGCCCTCCCAGCGGAAAGCCGATGTAGATGGCGTAGGCATTGCCCCACACGTCCACTTGCCGGCAGGCAACGGTCGCGGCCAGCAAGGCGTCTTCTTTCCCGGACCAGAGTTGGCTCAGCGCGCGCTCGATCCGGCCAGCGCGCTCCGCAAAATCCTTCCGGCAGTTCGGCAGGTTGAAGCTACCGCACATCTCAGCCAAATCGCGGGATGCTTCCCAGTACAGCAGCGAGGAAAACAACTCCATCCCCGATTTACCCACGCTGTCGGTAAAGCCATAGGGTGAGCGCGGGACCTTCGGATCTATCCACACCAGGCCCTGGCGGCGTGGAACTGCATCCATGGCCCGGAGCAACTGCGGCAGCGCTTCGCGCGCCAGGCTCGCTTCGCCCGCCAGCTTCCAGTGGCTCCAGACGAGCTTGACCAGGAACTGGGAATTGTCCGTCGGCGGCGCACCCAGCGGGGCAGCGGCCGGCCCCGCAGAATA
Organism: uncultured Acidobacteriota bacterium; assembly: GCA_964451215.1. Taxonomy (GTDB): domain Bacteria; phylum Acidobacteriota; class Terriglobia; order JAJPHL01; family JAPKYU01; genus CAYVGN01. The sequence goes on along the minus strand of CAYVGN010000116.1, from coordinate 6,102 downwards.
AACCGGCCGGCCGTCTATCTGGACCCGGTCTGGAACCGTCCCGTCTGGTTTCTGGCAGCGGAGCAGGTAGCGGATGGCTGCCTCGATTTCGCCAAGCGAGAGCAGGTCTCCTGCTCCCTCCACCATGTAGGCGAAGTCGCGCGTCCACAGGGCGCCGTAGTGGCCGCTTCCATCCGGGGTAAAGAGCGCGGTCCCGTCCAGCGCCGTTCTTCGGCAGCCGGCCAGCAGCCGCCGGCACTCACCGTCCAGCCAGGCCAGATCCGCAGTGCAAAGCGTAACGGCCGATTCGGCCGGGACATTCTTGCTCTGGTAGTGGTGGCGGAGCTTTTGCTCCGCGGGCAACGGCTGTGTGATGTAGGCCGGCGCAGGGGCAGTGGCCGCGGCGATGGCGCTGGAGCCGAGAAGCTGAACGAAGCGGCGACGGCCCGCGTTCATAGCTGCCTCCCTACTGGAGCGCGGGGGCGATCTCGATCACTTTGATTTTCCGGGGAGCCAGATCCTCAGTGCGCCGTAGCGGCCCGGAGACAGTGGCTGTGGGGACGGGACCGTCCGGCGTGATCTCCGTGAGTTGAAACCGGCTTCCCTTCAGGCCGAACTGCGCCGGATCAACGTTGTAGGAGAAGGGAATCTGTTCGCCAACATAGTTGGCCATGAAGACTCCCAGGTGGCCGTCCTCCGCCTGCCACAACCGGGCCTCGGCGCAGGGCACCGTGCCTTTGTGCTTGGTCTGCCATCCGAACCCATCCTCGGTAAAGGTGGGGATGACGTTGGTCGGCTCGACGGGCCGCAACAGTCGTCCGCAGGTGAGGAACTTTCTCCCGGCGACCCTGTACCGACCACATTGACGGAAGTATTCGGCTTTCTGGGCGTGTTCGGGCTTGAAGAGGCCAAGATCGATCCATCCGTTCTGGCGTCCGTCAATGAGCGCCTGGCCCTGGGCGAAATTGAAGAAGCGGTCGCTCCTGGCGTAGTCGCAGGGGCTGCCGAAAAACAGCGTATAACCGGAATAGACCACCTGCATCAGGGGAATCTCCCAGTCGGTGGGCTGAGCCCAGGTCAGGTTAGCGTCCAGCAGGTCGAAAAAGATCTCGTCGGCGCCCTCGGAGGTAATGACGGCGTTGCGCCCCCGGCGATGGGCCACGCTCTGGACCTTGCGCAGCAGTTCGCGGTTGCCGTCGGCCCAGTAGCGCCCGCCGCCGACAGGATGCCCGTGGGCCTTGTTGAAGCAGAGCTCATGGCTCATGGCGGAAATCTGGTCAATGTAGACGCCGTTCACACCTTCGGAGGCGATCAGCCTGTCGACCAGGTCGGCGATGGTGTCCTGCCAGAAGAGGCTGGCGGGGCACATAGAGAGAAGGCGGCCGGCGGTCTCCGAGTAATGGTGCATGCGGTATCCGCCGGCTTCGTCCACAATGGCATGCGGGGCAAACTTGTTGTCGAAGTCGGGGGCATTCATGTCCGCGCTCGTGCCGTTTATGTAGGGCATGATCAGCAAGCCGGCGTCCACCAGTTCCCTGACGCGCTCCCGAAAACCGGGCTTAGGGGGCAGGAAGTGCGGATAGAAGTTGTCGAAGGGCATGTGGTGCCAGTTGTACCAATGCAGGGCCATGGGCACGGCCATGGTTCTCTGCGCGTGCAGCAGAGGGGCGTTCATCTGGCCCGGCGCGCCCTCCGCCCCGCTCCAAACCCAGTCATCCCGCGCCCACAGGCCCACGTTCTTCACCAGCTCCGGCATGCCGGGCCGCTGGGAGATTCTGCCGGCCCGCGCCCACTTCTGCTCCAGTGCCCAGGCCCGGTAGCGTTGTGCGGCCTCCGGCCAGCCGCCCTGGTAAACCCCAAGAGCGACGGGATAGTAATCGGGATAGTCGGAGCCCGCCACACCCATGCTCTCGACATAATGGACCATGGACAGTTTTTCCCCCGGTTCGACTACGAAGTCCTTGGCCCGCGCCTCGGGATCCATGCTGGCGAAATAGACGGCGTCCCTGCTTCGGTTGAGGGACGTGAACTGCATGGGCCATCCGCCGGAGGGGTAGCGCCCCTCAATCTTGCCGGTCCAACCGCGCAGCAGGTGGCCTCCGCTGCCAAAGGTGGGGCGGGCAATATCGTATTTGCCGGCGGCGGGGAAGCCGTTTGCCATCGGATAAGTGACCGTCCACAGCCCCCAGTAGTCGCTCCGGTTTTCGACGAAGATGCGCCACCGGGCGACGCCGGAATCTGCGGGCAGCTCCACCGTCACCTGCACGCTAAGGGCGCGGTCTTCCAGCCACCAGCGCAGCTCGTTCCATTCCATCACGGCGCGCCGCGCGCCGCCGGGGGAATCTTCCAGGTAGGCGAAGTTGCAGGGCTTGTAGTTGTTGGTAATCCTTCGAGCCTGGGTTCCCCTGGCGAAGGCCACCTCCCAAAGCAAGTGCTTTCCCGGGACCGGCTGGATGTGGTTCGTTCCGCTGTGAAGATCAACCATAGCGGAGAGGCCCATGCCCTGGGGCTGGAACTCAAAGCGCACATGATCGTTGGCCAGGACGAGTCCCTTGGAGGGATCCACGGGCTGCGCCGCTTGCCCGTGCAAAGCCTGTATCAGCAGGAGAAGACATATCGGCCAGGCCTGAGGTCCTCTATCCATAGAAGTACCCTCCCGGTGAGTGTGACATGGCTGTTGGAAGTGCACACCGGGACGGGTGGCCTGTCAAGCGGTCACGCGTGCTACCGGCGCACTCCCCGGCGAACGCGGCAGGAAGGGGCAAGATGGCGGCGCCGTCAAGCGAGGCGGGAAAGCTGGCGGGCGGTCAGCAGCCAGCGGAGCTGGCCGGAGGGTTGGTCGGTGTGCATGGCGGGCACGTCAATGCGCAGGAGGCCGGCTTTCTTGAAGCTGATGTTCAGGTTGGGCGTGTTGAGCAGGAAAGCGGCGAACTGGCCCAGCAACGGCTCGTGCCCTACCAGCAGCACGGCCGGCGAACCGGCGTACTGCTTCAAATCGGCCCAGATACGCTCCGGGCCGCTGTCGGGCTTGAGGGCATCGAACTCGACCGGGTCCGTGTTCGAACAGAGTTCGCGAGCCACGAGCACGGCCGTGTCCCAGGCCCGGCGGTAAGGGCTGGACAGGACCAGCTCGGGACGCACCCGCAGCCTGGCCAGCCCACGGGTCGCCGCCTGCATCTGCGCCACGCCTTTTGCGGTCAGCCGGCGCTTGCTGTCCGTCAGGTTGGGGCGGCGTGGCTGGGCAGTGGCGTGGCGGAGGAGGAAGATCTTCATCGGTTCGGCGACCCCTCCAGCAGGCGGAGCAGGCGCCGCTTCAGCCTCTCGAACACCTCCTCCGTGGTCCCGTTGGCGTCCACCGTGTTGAAGGAGTAAGTTTCCGCCAGGCGGTCGAAGATGTCCAGCATGCGCTGCTGGTAGCGGCAAAAGCTCTCGTACATGTCGCGCCCCAGGTTCATGTCCATGCCGGACTCCCAGTAATCGAAGCCGCGGCTGAAGGCCACGCGGGGGATCAAGTGGTCCAGGTCCACTTTCAGGTAGTAGGTGGCGCTGGGGACCAGCGCCATGCCGAAGACATCGCGCACCCAGGATTCGTCCACCCCGCGCACCACCGCCCGGGCGACCTGGGAGCCGACGTAGCGGTCGGTGAGCACGATGAAGCCAGCGCGCAGCGCGGGGATGATCTGGTTCTCCAGGCGGTCGGCGAAATCGGTGGCGTAGAAGAGCGTGAAGGTAATGGGGGCGAAGGTGTTGCCCTCCTTGGCGCGCTTCAGCCCCTTGCCGGCCAGGGCCGAGCGGGTCAGGCCAGTGTCGAAGACGGCGTGGCCGCGCTGCTCCAGCCACTGCCGTAGCAGCGCCACCTGGGTGGACCGGCCCACGCCGTCGGTGCCTTCCACCACAATCAACTTGCCGACCAGCTCCTGGAGGTTCACTCCGGGCAGGCCGCTACCGTAAAAGCGAAATTGTGCCATGCCGGGCCAGCCGCTTCACCCCCACCAGCTTCTCCTTGACGATAGCGCGCATCTGCGCCTGCTGCTCCTCTATCGGGAGCGTGGCGTCAATCACAATGAGCCCGAATTCCCTCACCATCCGCTCGTACTGGTCCAGGATCCGGCTCTGGAACAGCCGGAAGCTGTCCTCGACGCTGTCGCTCAGTCCCAGGTCCATGCCCGCTTCGTAGTACTTCAGCATGTTGCGGCCCCCCAGGATGCGCCCCAGCGCAACGTCCAGGGGGACGCGGAAGTAGAAGGCCAGCGTGGGCGGGACCGCAAAGCGGTAGAGCTGCCGGACGAAGTCAGGGTTGACGCCGCGCACCACGTCCCGGGCAAAGGCGGTGTAAACATAGCGGTCCGACAGGACGATGCCGCCACTGCGCAGCGCCGGAATGATGTCGCGTTCGGTGCGGTCGGCGAAGTCAGCCGCGTGGGTCAGGCAGAAGGTGGTGGGGGTGAGGATGCGCCTCTTCTTGCCCCGCTTCGTCACCGCCTTCATCAGCAGCGAGGAGTTCCACTCACTGAAGCGAACCGGGTAGCGCTCGCCCATTAGCCAGCGGTGCAAGAGGGAGAGCTGGGTGCTCTTGCCCGACCCGTCTATTCCCTCGACTACCACCAGGCGCCCGGGAAATTTGTGCCCCGTATAGCGAAACATAACTGAAGAGTCACTGAATGGCTGCTACCCCAGTATACCCAAACAGCCGGGGATGTTAACAGGGGAGACAGGGGCGTTTCCTGGGCCAGGCTGGAATCGCCAGGCCAGGATCGCCCGTAGTTGCCTCGGACGGCCCGAATTTGGTGGTGGCGCTTCAGGGAAGGGTACCAAAGGCCGATATGGGACCATTTTGGCGCGATTTGGTCGCCCCACAAGCAGGCGTTCGGGAGTAAACTGCAAATCCGCGTGCAGGCCGGGAAAAGCGGTGCATAGGCTGCTGCCGGGCCGGGTAGGTGTTCGGCTGGGCCGCGATTTGCGGGATCGGGGGGAAGTCCGGTACCCAAGGACATGGACCGACGGGCGGCAATGCTGAATGTGGGAGTATGGGCGCGACGCGCCGTGCGCCGGCGCCTGGGCGTCTTGCACCGGCAACTGCTCCGGCTGGAGCGTACCCCTACCGCCGACGCCATCCATGACGTTCGGGTGGCCAGCCGTCGCCTCCGCGCCGCCCTCCGCCTCTTCCAGGTTAATTTCCCGCCCGGGGAAGTGCGGCGATTGCGGGCGGCGGTGCGCCGCGTCACGCAACTGCTGGGCGCGGCCCGCGACCTGGATGTCTTCGCGCAAAACTTGACCCGGCACTCTGTCCAGCGCGGTTCTTCCCTGGTTGCCCTGGTAGCTCGCCTGCAGGCGCTGCGGATGCAGAAGCTAGAGCGCGCCATACCCCAGGCGCGCCAACTGCGCCACCACCTGCTGGCCTTCCCGGTGGGCGGAGCCAATCCGGGGCGCGCGCTCCAGCCTGCCGAGTCGGTTTCTTCCAACTTCCAAAGGATCCTGCCTCAACTGCTGCGCCGCTACTTCCAGCGGGGCCGCCGCGTGGTGCTGGCCCGGGCGGCCAACAAGAAGCTGCACCGTTTCCGCATTCGCACCAAGTGGATGCGTTACAAGACCGAGTTGTACGCCGAGGTCTTTCCGGGCGCACTGCGGAGCGCGCTGCCGTGCTTCCGTCGGATCCAGGACCTGTTGGGAAGGCTTCAGGATCAGTGCATGCTGCAACTGTTCTTCAAACGGAGGATGAGGGTCCTGCGCGACCCCCCGCGCCGGGCCGAATGCCAGCGGGTGGTGAAGTGGTCCAGGGCGCGGCAGAAAAGGTTGCGCCGGGCCTTTTTTTGTTTCTGGGAGCGCCTGGAGGAAAACGAGTTGGAGAGCCGCCTGCTGGCCCGCATCGCTGCCACTCGGGTTCACCGGCCGAGGCGCAGCCGGCGCAGAAGGCGAGGCCACCTCGCGGGTGTCACCGGGGGCTCTGAGCCTGCGCCCGACGTAACGCGCGCCGTAAACCGACCGAGAGGAATTTGAGATTCAGGGCGGCTTTCAATAGTGGCGCTCGCCCGCCACGGCGGGCTCGCGGCTCTGTTGTGGTGGTTCGGGCCTGCAGCCAGGCGAAGGGCATCCTACAGTTCCACTTTCCCCTCGATCAGCATG
>CAYVGN010000115.1:6671-8511 GCA_964451215.1 uncultured Acidobacteriota bacterium | reverse complement strand
GGCCTTGTGCCTGCCCTCCGCGCTGGAAACGACTCTTCTTACCGGTCAAACACCTACTACCGTGACCGGCTAAAGAAGTGCGCTTCCTCCGTAGCGCTGGCATCTTGCCGGCTTTCATGCCGCGAGCCACCCAGACGGCGGCGCTACCTTCAGAACCGCACCCTCCGCCTTTTTACGCAGCCACCTTGACATCACCTTTCCAAAGGGCGATTTGACTTAATGTAGCCGCCGTGGTAAGAAATTGGTCCCCCAAGAATCGCCCGAACGATCCCCCCGGGGCGAGGACTCTCAGCAGCGACCATGAGCGAACTGAGAGGCTGTTTGCTATTTTCTGCGTTTGCTCTGGGAGCGAGTGGTACAAGAGGGGCCGTGGCCGGCGCGGGGCTTCCGCCAACGCGTTCCGGCCCGGTGACAGTGTAAGACACTCACATGCGCGAACGGCCAATCCAAGAGAGCACATTCCTACACAGCCCTGATTACGGCCAGGTTACTGTTGACGGGAGGCGCTTCTTGCTGACCAAATCCCAGGCCAAGGCGGTAAGAGCGCTTCACGAGGCCTGGAAGCGGGGACTTTCCCTCGACCACCAAGCTTTGTTGGAGGCGGCCGACAGAGCCCCAACCAGCCAGTTCCGCGACCTGTTCCGGACCAGGCCAGAGGCCTTCAAGGCCCTCATCGTCCACAAGGGAAAAGGAATCTACCGGCTGAACCTGCCCTTCCCCAAAGCCCGGACCGGTCGCTGAGCCGGACCACTCAGGCTGCCACGCGGCCGGGACAGTTTCTCCCCACTGCCTCAGGCGGCTGCCGCTTTCCCCTTGGGCTCTTCTTTCGGCTTTTGCACCGCGGCCGCCACCTCCCGCGTGGCCAGCGAACAGAGGAAGCAGGTAGCCGCAAAGCGCAGTGCGCCCGCCGCCGTGAAGGCCCCCAGGGGCAGCCCCAGGCGGATCACCAGTCCCAAGACCAACCCGACGACACCGGCCAGGTAGGTTCCGAGCAGTATGATGTTCCAGATGCTCATGGCCAGCCTCCGCGAACAATCTCGGCGCGGAGTTTACCACCGGGCACCCGCCGCTGCACGTAAAATCGAGAACGGAAAACGGCGTTCGGTTGCGGCCTGGAGCCGGACCCTGCACTCGGATCCTGATCGAGGACTGCCGTTGACTCGCAGGCTGTTGATGTAAACAGCATTGAATCAGTGGGGCCGGTGGAACCTAAAACAGGTACAATCGTACTCAGAATGGGTGCGAGGGCGGACAGCAGGCCATGTCTAAGACGACGCTGCACGAGCTGATGACGGGCAGGATCCCGGTGAGGGACCTGTACTTCCCCGACGTTGTCGCCCGCGAAAGGGAATTTGCGCTATGAGCGACCGCTGGGGGCGGCTGAGTGAGGAGACGCTTCAGGAAATTGTCCGGCGGATCGTAGAGGTCGCCCAGCCGGAGAGCATCATCGTGTTCGGCTCTGCCGCCCGCGGGGAAATGGGGCGGAACAGCGACGTGGACCTGCTGGTGATCAAGAGCGGCACCTTCGATCAGAGCCGCCTGGTGGGGGACATCTACCTGAACCTGCATGGGGTGGGCCAGGCAGTGGATGTGATTCTCGTGACCCCGGAACAAGTGGAGCGCTACCGCAGCACGCCCTGGCTGGTGATTGCCCCGGCTTTGCGCCAAGGAAGGGTCGTCTACCGTGCCGGAACGCCGTCCTCCTGATGACCCCCGGGAATGGCTGAACCGGGCCCGCAGCAACCTGCTGCTGGCGCAAGCAGCCGGCCCGGGCGTCTACCGGGAGGACCTGTGCTTCAACGCCCAGCAGGCAGTGGAAAAGGCCATTAAGGCGCTGCTG
>CAYVGN010000115.1:3481-6571 GCA_964451215.1 uncultured Acidobacteriota bacterium | reverse complement strand
CGCTGCTGCGCGAAGGCGGCTGCCGCATCCGTGACAAGGACAAAAACGGGCGCGAGTTTGGTTGACTGAGGTGGGGCGCGCCCCTAGAATGAAGCGGATGGCGCGATTCACGCGGGCCGTCTATCCGGGGTCGTTCGATCCGCCGACCAATGGGCACCTGGACCTGATCACGCGCGGCATCAAGATCTTCGACGAACTCATCGTCGCCGTTCTGCGCAATCCGGACAAGGGCCCGCTGTTCTCGATCGAGGAGCGCATGGAGATGCTGCAGGAGATCGCAGCGCCGCTGGGCCAGGTGCGGGTGGAGGCCTTTGACGGGCTGCTGGTGGATTACGCCACCCGGCACCAAGCCGACGTGATCCTGCGTGGCATCCGCGCCATCTCCGACTACGAGTACGAGTTGCAGATGGCGCTGATGAACCGCAAGCTCAACCCCAACCTGGAGACGGTGTTCATGGCCTCGGCCGAGAGCTACAGCTACATCAGCTCCCGGCTGGTCAAGGAGGTGTACCTGCTGGGCGGCGACATCAAGGACCTGGTGCCGCCGGTGGTTCAGCAGCGGCTGAAGGCGAAGATCCCGGTTTAGGCTGGTTTAGGCTTTAGGGCTTTAGGCTTCAGGCTCTAGGCTCTAGGCTCTAGGCTCTAGGCTTTAGGCTTTGGGCTTTGGGCTTGAGGCTCAAGGAAACAGGATGCATCTTTCGGAACGGATTTCCCGGATCAGCGTCAGTTCGACGGCAGCAGTGATGATGGAGGCGGAGCGGCTGCGCGCTGCCGGCGTGGACCTGGTGGACTTTGGCGCGGGCGAGCCGGACTTCGTGACCCCGCAGAACATCCGCCAGGCGGCCATCCGGGCCATCGAGGAAGGCTTCACCAAGTACACTGCCACCGGCGGCATCGCCGAGCTGAAGCAGGCCATCTGCGACTGGCACCACCGGGAGTTCTCGACCTCCTACACGCCGGCTGAGGTGCTGGTGACGGTGGGCGGCAAGCACGCCATCTACAACACCATCTCGGTGCTGATCAACCCCGGCGACGAGGTGCTGCTGCCGGTGCCCTATTGGGTCAGCTTTCACGACATTATCCAGTACGTGGGCGGGCGGCCGGTGTTCGTCCCCACCGACGAGGAGTGCGGCTACCGGCTGGGCGCCGAGGCGCTGGCGCAGGCGGTGACCGCCCGCACCCGCCTCCTCATCATCAACTCCCCCAACAACCCTAGCGGGGCGGTGGTCTGCCCCGAGGAGTTCCGGCGCATCTACGAGCTGGGGGCGCTGCGCGGCATCCCCATCCTCTCCGACGAGTCCTATTCGCACTTCCTCTACGAGGGCGGGCCGTTCTCCATCGGCGTGCTGGCGGGCGCGCGGGAGAGGGCCATCGTGATCGGCTCGCTGTCGAAGACCTTCGCTATGACCGGGTGGCGGGTGGGCTACGTGCTGGCGCGCCCGGAGCTGATCCAGGCCATGGTGAAGCTGCAGAGCCATTGCACCTCCAATCCGACCTCGATCGCGCAGAAGGCGGCGGTGGAGGCGCTGCGCGGCCCGCAGGAATCGGTGCGGCAGATGGCCGCCGAGTACCGCCGCCGCCGCGACTTCATCGTGGAGGGGCTGCGCAGCATCCCCGGCCTCCGCTGCCCCCTGCCCCAGGGCGCCTTCTACGCCTACCCGAACGTCTCCGAGTACCTGCGGGAGAACGGCGGCGCCTCACCCACCGACCTGGCGGGGCGGCTGCTGCGCGAGGCCCACGTGGCCGTGGTCCCCGGCGAAGCTTTCGGCACCTCCGAACACCTCCGCATCTCCTACGCCACCGCCATGCGCGATCTGGAGCGGGGCGTCGGGCGGATGCGGGAGTTTTTCGCCAGGCTGCGGTAGATGAGCGAGCCCTGCTGCCCCGTCCCGCTTGCCCCCACCTACCACGCCAAAATCTGGGGCCGCCCCCGCGGCGACATGCGCCTGGGCGAGATCTGGTTCCGCGCCCGGCCGCTGCTGCTGAAGTTCATTTTCACCAGCGAGAAGCTGTCGGTGCAGGTGCACCCGGGCGATGAGTACGCCCGCCGGCGGGAAAACAGCGCCGGAAAGACCGAGTGCTGGTACGTGATCGAGGCCGAGCCCGGGGCGCAACTGGCCGTAGGCTTCCGCCGGCCGATCAACCGCGAAGAAGTGCTCCGGAGCGTTCGCCATCAGAGCATCGAGCAGGAGCTGAACTGGATCGAGGTGCGGCGCGGCGACTTTATCTTCGTGCCCTGGGGGACGGTACACGCCATCGGGCCGGGGCTGATCCTGTGCGAGGTGCAGGAGTTCAGTGATGTCACCTATCGCCTGTACGACTACGGCCGCCCGCGGGAACTGCACCTGGAAAGAGCGCTGGACGTGATCCGCCACCATCCGGCGGCGGGGCGGATGCAGCCGGTCCCCGCCAGCTCTGGCGGCCTGGCCCACGACCACCTGGTCGCCTGCCGCTACTTCGTCCTGGAGCGCTTCGTCTCCACCAACGACTGCTGCGCCGCGGCTGCCCAGGCGGCTGCCGAGGCGCCGTTCCAGGTGCTGGTCTTCCTCGAAGGCCAGGGCCAGATCGTGGGCCACGGCTTTTGCGAGGCCTACGCGCCCGAGCAGATGTGGCGGGTGCCGGAAACTGTGGGGAGTTACCGCATCAAGCCGCGGTCCGAGACCGTTTGGCTGAGAGCCTACGTGCCGGCCAGCCTCGAAGAGTTTCGCGCGCGCCTGGCGCAGGCGGGAATCGCCGAGCAAGAGGTGCGGCGGATTACGATTGACGATCTGTAGGGGCGGGGCTTGCCCCGCCCCTGCTGCGGGCTGGGGCGGCCCAAGGGCCGCCCCCTACATCCTCCCGATGGCCAAAGCGAGCAAGATGAAGCAGAAGGCGCAAACGAAGGAGGCGGCTGGCTTGGGGATGCACGCGGTGATCCTGGCAGGCGGGCGCGGCACGCGCTTCTGGCCGCGGAGCCGGCGCCGCAGCGCCAAGCAGGTGTTGAAGGTGGTCGGGGAGAGCACGCTGATCCAGCAGACGCTGGAACGGCTGCGGCCGCTGGCCCCGCCCCAGCGCACCTGGATCATCACCAACCAGCACCTGCGCGAGCAG
>CAYVGN010000115.1:0-3471 GCA_964451215.1 uncultured Acidobacteriota bacterium | reverse complement strand
GCGAGCAGATCCTGCGGCAACTGCCGGGCGTGCCGCCGGCCCAGGTCATCGCCGAGCCGGCGCAGCGCAACACGGCGCCGGCCATTGGCCTGGCTGCCCACCTGATTTCGGCGGCCGCCGGGCGCCAGGCGGTGATGGGCGTCTTCCCTTCCGACCACTTCGTCGCCCGCCCGGCGCAGTTGCGCAAGGTCCTGCGGGCGGCGGCCGGCGCCGCGGCCCAGGGCCGCCTGGTGGTGCTGGGCATCCGCCCGCGCTGGCCGGAAACCGGCTATGGCTACGTCGAGTTCCGCCGGCGCCCGAACCTGGCCGCCTGCTCGGTCGAGGCGGTGAGCAGCTTCCAGGAGAAACCGGACCTGGCCACTGCCCGGGGCTTCCTGCGCACCGGCCGGCACTTCTGGAACGCCGGCATCTTCCTGTGGACGGCGGAAACCATCCTGGACGCGCTGGAGCAGTACTTGCCGCGCACGGCGGCCAAGCTGGCCGAAATCGCCCGCGACTTCCAGCCCGAGGCGCTGGCGCGCCTCTACCCGCAATGCGAGAATATTTCCGTAGATTACGCGGTCATGGAAAAGGCCGCCAACATCGCCGGCGTGGCCTGCGACGTGGGCTGGAACGACGTGGGGAGCTGGAATGCCGTCTACGAACTGCTCCCCAAGGACGAAGCAGGCAACGCGGTCAGGGGCTGGGCCTGGCTGCTGGACGCTCGCGGCAATTACCTGGACGCGCCCGCTGGCAAGCTGGTCGCCGCCATTGGGGTGCAAGACCTGGTGGTGGTGGACTCGCCCGACGCGCTGCTGGTAGTGCGCCGCAACCGGGCCCAGGACGTTTCCCGGATCGTGTCATGGCTGGAGAAGCAGAAGCGCCAGGAGCTGTTGTGAGCGATGCGGGCGAAGAGTGGGCGCGGCCCAAAAGCGCGCCGGGCAACCCGCCCGCCGAGGCTGCCATCAGGTTCGGCACCGACGGGTGGCGCGGCGTGATCGCCGACGACTTCACCATGGCCAACGTGCGCCGGGCGGCGCGGGCCTTGGCCGCCTACGTCTGCCGTTACGAGCAAGCGGGGGGCGGGGTGGCCGTGGGCTACGACCTGCGCTTCGGCTCAGAGCATTTCGCGCGGGCAGCAGCCGAGGAACTGGCGCGGGCCGGCCTGCGCGTCTGGCTGGCTGCCGAGCACACGCCCACTCCGGTCACCTCCTATGCGGTGCGCCACTACCAGGCGGCGGCCGCGGTCATGATCACCGCCAGCCACAACCCCTGGCAGTGGAACGGCTTCAAGGTGAAGGCCAGCTACGGCGGCTCGGCCTCGCCCGAGATCATCGCCCGCATCGAGGCCTTGCTGGACGCCGAAGTGCCCGCCCGGCCGGGCGGCGTCATCCACGAGGCCGACTTCCGAGCGCCCTACCTGGAGCAGGTCCGCCGCCTGGTCAACCTGGAGAAGATCGCCCGCGCCGGCTTCCGCCTGGCGGTGGACCCCATGTACGGCGCGGCCCGCGGCTACCTGCCCGCCCTGCTGCAGCCCTACGGCATCCCCTGCACTGAGATCCACGGGCGGCGCGATCCGCTGTTCCCCGGAATCAACCCTGAGCCCATCGAGCCGCACGTGGAAGAACTGCGGCGCACCGTGCTGGAGGGCGCCTTCGACGCCGGCTTCGCCCTGGACGGCGACGGCGACCGCGTGGGCGGGGTGGATCGCAGCGGCGCTTTCGTGGATTCCCACCGCATCTTCGCCATCCTGCTGGAGTCGCTGCTGGAGCGCGGGCGGAAGGGCGAGGTGGCCAAGACCTTCTCGGCCAGCAAGATGATTGATCGCATCGCCGCCGCCCACGGCATGCGGCTGCACGAGACACCCATCGGCTTCAAGTACATCTGCGACCTGATGCTGGAGCGCGACATCCTAATCGGCGGCGAAGAAAGCGGCGGAATCGGCGTCAGGGGCCACCTGCCGGAGCGCGACGGCATCGTGACCTCCCTGCTGCTGGCCGAGGCCATGGCCGACACCGGCAAGACGCTGGGCGAGTGGGTGGGGGAACTGCACCGCCGCTACGGGCCGCAGTTCTACAGCCGCGTGGACCTGCACCTGCCCCAGGGGCAGAAGGAGCGGGCGCTGGCCGCGCTGAGCGAGGCGCCCCCGGCCCAGATCGCCGGTTACCCGGTCAGCGGCATCGAATCGCTCGACGGCATCAAGTTCCTGCTTGAACCCAACGCCTGGGTGTTGGCCCGCGGCTCCGGCACCGAGCCCCTGCTCCGGCTGTATGCCGAGGCCCCGGCGGCCGAGGACGTCCAGGCCATCCTGAGCTGCGTCGAACAGATGGTCCGCAATGCCTGATTCGGGCCCTCACAGTGAGGACGGGCAGGGTTGCCCGTCCGCGGTCACGGCCGACCAACGGGAGAGCCGCGCTGCAGCGCCTGAGGATCAACGCGCCCGGCGCTACCAGCGCACCCGCCGCTACCTCCGGCTGGCCGACTTGCTGCTGGGCTGGGGCTGGCTGGCGGCCCTGCTGTTTCTGGGCTGGTCGGCCACCCTGCGCGACCTGGCCTGGCAGTGGGCCGGCCGCTATTACCTGGCCCTGGCCTCCTACATCCTGCTCGTCAGCGTCCTGGGAAAGCTCTTGGGGCTGCCGCTCGATTACTACCTCGGGTACGTGCATGAGCACCGCTACGGGCTCTCAAGGCTGAGCGGCAAGGCCTGGGCCACAGACCAGGCCAAAGGCTTCCTGCTGGGGACTGCCCTGGCGCTGGCGGGCGCCGCCGTCGTCTACTGGCTCATCCGCGCCCGGCCGCAACGCTGGTGGCTGTTGGCCTGGGCGGCGTTCCTGCTCTTCGTCCTGCTGATGGCCCACCTGGCCCCGGTGCTGTTGTTCCCCCTGTTCTTCAAGTTTCGGCCGCTGGCCAACGAAGAATTGAAGGAGCGGCTGCTGCGCCTCTGCGAGCGGGCGGGCACGCGCGTCGGAGGCGTCTTCGAGTGGAAGCTGAGCGAGAAGACCCGCAAGGCCAACGCCGCCCTGGCCGGCTGGGGCAACACGCGGCGCATCCTGCTGGCCGACACCCTGCTGGAGAGCTACTCGGCCGAGGAGATCGAGGCGATCCTGGCCCACGAGCTGGCTCACCACGTCCACCGCCACTTGGGCAAGTCGCTGGGCTTGCAGGCGGTGGCCAGCTTCTTTGGTTTCTGGATCGCCTCCGTAGCGCTGGCCGCCCTCAGCCCGCGCTTGGGGTTTCGTGGGCTCGACGACTTTGCCAACCTGCCGCTGTTGGCCGTGGTGAGCGGGGTGCTCTCGCTGTTGCTGCTGCCGGTAGTGAACGGCATCTCGCGGCATTTCGAGCGGCAGGCCGACGACTACGCCCTGGGTGCCATCCCCAGCCTGCTCTTCGACCAGGAGGCTTACGCCGAGGAACTGGGCGACCACTTCCTGGCCCCCTTCGTCGCCTCGACGGCCTACGCCCGCCCGGAGCCGGTGGTGGCCGGCGGTCAGG
>CAYVGN010000114.1:1157-8542 GCA_964451215.1 uncultured Acidobacteriota bacterium | reverse complement strand
CACCGAGATGCCTGCCTCCAGGCAGGCGCGCAGCAGCGATTCCTCCAGGCTCGACTTGTCGCCTGCCCGGAAGCCGCCGCCGTGGATGTAAACCACCAGCGGAGTCGGCTGCTTCGCCCGCGCCTTCCACAGGTCCAACACGTTGCGCTCGTGCGGCCCGTACCTGACGTTCTCATAATCGGGCAGCGGCTTCTGCGCGCGGGCCGAGAGCGCCAGGCAACACGCCAGCAACAAGCCCAGTTTGCGTTTCATACATCCCTTCTCTGTGCAGGCACCAGAGTACCCGGAAGCGCAATGGGAAGAAAGCCCCGGTGGTTTCTCTCCGTCCCGGGCACCGCCGGATTCGGCGACTTTCCTTTGACATCCGCCCGATTGCGCCTCTAGAATGCCTTCAACCGAGTGCAGGATGGGATAGGGTGACCGAAACACGCAGAAGTACCAGAGTCCTGGCGCGCATTCCGATCCTGATCGCGGGCGAAGGTCCCCTCTACAACGCAGTTACCGCCGTCGTGAATCGCCACGGAGCCCTTATCCTGTCCCCGCAGGACTATCCCGAACAGGCAGTGGTGGAAATCCAGAACCTGCAGACCGGCGAGTATGCCAAGTGCCGGGTGGTTTGGCGGGGCCCGGAGGATCCGCCGGGCACTTACAAGTTGGGGGTTGAGTTGCAGGGCGAACTGCCTGAGTTCTGGGCGATTGACTACGCTACTGCTCCTGCGGCTGCTCCTCAACCCCAGTCCTGACTTCCTGCTCGGGCTGAGTGAGAAGCTGTGAGAAACCCGCCAGGCGGGCCGCAGAGCAGCGCCAGGCCAGCGCGGCGCCCAAGGCGCCGCTGGCTCCGTTCAGCAGGACGTCGGCCAGCGCCGCGTCCCGTCCGGTGAACAACTGCACGCTTTCCGAAAGGGCGCCGGCCAGAACACAGCAGCACACAGCCCAGACGAGCTTCTGCGCGCGGGTGCCGTTGAGCGTGTTGTGCGTCCACACGCCCAGCGAAAAAAACAGCAAGAAGTGCACGCCCTTCTGCGCCAGCAGGTGCATTTCGGCGCCGGTGGCCACCCGGCCCAGCAGGGAGCGGTAGAAGCGAAAGGCGTACTCGGCCCACTGGCCGGCGATCCGCGTGGAGGAGAAAAAGATCAGCGCCAGGTGAGCCAGCAATATGGCGAGCCGGGCGGAGGGGGCCGGCCTGTGCCAGAGGCTCGTCGAGGACATGCTCATCATCAAAATTCTAATGGATTAAGCGCTGCTGCGGCCACTATTTCCCGCCCGTCACCTTTCTTGCCCGCTCATCTCTTGCCTTTGTTGTTCGGCCGGCGGTGGGGTAGCCTATCGGCTGCCATCATTACTTTAAGCAGGAGTTCGTTATGCGCCAGCCAATTGAACGCAGGGAGTTTCTTAAGGGGAGCACGGCGGCGGCCGTCGGCCTGGCGCTGGCCCCAGGGCGGGTGCTGGGCGCCAACGACCGCATCCTGGCCGGCTTCATCGGGACGGGGCGGCAGGGCCAGGACAACATGAAGGCCTTCCTCAAGCAGCAGAACGTGGAGGTGGTGGCGGTCTGCGACGTTTACGAGCCCAACCTGAAGAAGGGCGCGGCCATCGCCGGCGAACGCGTCCTACAGCTAAAAGACTTCCGCCGCCTGCTCGACAACAAGGACATCAACGTGGCGGTCATCTCCACCCCTGACCACTGGCACGCCTACCAGACGGTGGCGGCCTGCCAGGTGGGCAAGGACGTGTACGTGGAGAAGCCGATCTGCGTGGCCGTGGAGGAGGGACGGAAGATGGCGCAGGCGGCGCGCCGCTACCAGCGGGTGGTGCAGGTGGGCACCCAGCAGCGCTCCGGCGTCCACTTCCAAAAGGCGGTGGAGGTGGTGCGCAGCGGCCGCCTGGGCAAGATCAGCGTGGTGCGCACCTGGAACTACGGCAACCAGAGTCCCGAGGGCATCGGCAACCCGCCCGACAGCGACCCGCCACCCGACCTGGACTGGGACCTGTGGCTGGGTCCCGCCCCCAGGGTGCCCTTCAACCCCAACCGCTTTGGCGTTTACGAAGGCAAGTACTCCCACTTCCGCTGGTTCTGGGATTACGCCGGCGGGATGATGACCGACTGGGGCGTGCACCTGCTGGACATTGTGCAGTGGGCCATGGAGGCGGAGGCACCCCAGGTGATCACGGCCTCGGGCGGCAAGTTCTTCCTGAAGGACAACCGCGAAACGCCCGATACCCTGCAGGTCACCTACGAGTACCCCGGCGGCTGGGTCGCCCTGTACGAGAACCGGGAGCTGAATGCCAGCCCGCTCAACGGCAAGGACTACGGCATCCTGTTCCACGGGACCGAGGCGACGCTGTTCGTGGACCGCCGCGGCTACGAGCTGGTGCCGGAGAAGCGCGGCCGCGGCGCCGAAGCCGTTGACCGCACCGAACCGGCCGCCGAGAAAAGCTCCAACCCGCACCTGGCCGACCACTGGAAGAACTTCGTGGAATGCGTGCGCTCGCGGAAGAAGCCGGCCAGCGATATCGAGACCGGCCACCGCTCCACCAGCACCTGCCTGCTGGGCAACATCGCCTACCGCAGCCGGCGGCGCATCGAGTGGGACGGGCGCGAGGAGAAGATCCGCAACGCGCCGGAGGCCCGCAAGTACCTCACTCGCGACTACCGCAAGCCCTGGAAGCTGCAGGTATAATCCGCTGCGCCTGGTACAACCGAAGAGACGCAGAGATCGCAGAGGCAAAGCCCCGGTTATGCTTTTCTGCGCGCTCTGCGTCTCTGCCCTCTTACACCGAAGTCGGTTGGGTAGCCAGGCGGGCCTTCAGTTGGTCGAGGATGGAAGCGGTGGCGGTGGCGCCGAAGCGGGCGCAGCCCAGGGCGCGGACCTCCAGCGCGCGGTCCAGCGTGCGCACCCCGCCGGCCGCCTTGATGCGCATCCAGGGCGGGCTGTGCTGGCGCATCAGGCGCAGGTCGTGGTCGGTGGCCCCGCCGGGGCCGAAGCCGGTGGAGGTCTTGACGAAGTCGGCGCGCGCCCGCGCGCTGATGCGGCAGGCCTCGATCTTCAGCTCGTCGCTGAGGTAGGCATTCTCGAAGATGACCTTGAGCAGGGCGCCGGCGGCGTGGGCCTCCTCGGCCAGCCGCGCCAGCTCCTGCTCCACGTAGTCGAAGCGGTGCGAGAGCAGCTTGCCGATGTTCAGCACCGCATCCAGTTCGGCGGCCCCGGCCTGCAGCGCCTCCCGGGCCTCGAAGAGCTTGGTGGCGGTGGTCTGGCTGCCGTGCGGAAAGCCAACGACGGTGGTGACCAGGACGCCGCTCCCGGCCAGGCGGGCCGCGGCCAGCTCCACATCGGCCGGCCGCACGCACACGGACTTCACCCGGTAGCGCGCCGCCAACTCACAGCCGGCCTCCACCTCGGCCTCGGTCAGCTCCGGCCGCAGCAGGGAGTGGTCAATCATCCCCGCCAGTTCTTCGTAGCTCGGTAGCAGAGGCATGGAGAGCGGGAACGGGCATTCCTGCCTATCCCCACCGCATCAGGAAGAGCTGGAATCCTTGATCTGCTCGGGCAGGTAATTCTCAATGCCCATCTCGCCGATCATGTGCAACTGGGCTTCCAGCCAGTCCACGTGGTGCTCCTCGTCCCGAAGGATGTGCTCGAGCAGCTCGCGGGAGGCGCCGTCGCCCTTCTGGTGGCAGAGCTGGATGCCGCGGTTCAGCCGCTTCACCGCCTCACACTCCAGCGCCAGGTCGTTCTCCAACTGCTTCTTGACGTCGGCGCCGATGTTGATCTTGAAGTAGTCGGACACGTTCGGCGTGGCATCCAGGAACAGGATGCGCTCGATGAGCTTCTCGGCGTGCTTCATCTCGTCGATCGCTTCTTTCTTGACCAGGTCTCCCAGGCGGTGATAGCCCCAGTTTTCGCACATCTCGGCGTGGACGAAGTACTGGTTGATGGCCGTCAGCTCCGCCTTCAGCACCTCCTGCAGGACAGCGATCACCTCGGGATTGCCTTTCATCGGCGAACCTTCCTCCTTAGTTATGCAGAACGGGCGCGATTCTGACCCGAAGCCATTACTCTAGTGCCGTTCCAACTTTATCCGGCTTCGGAAGAGAATGGTACCTGAAAACGGGCAGAGGCAAGCGTTATCTCCGGCAAAGGCTCACCATATGGCTCACATCGCTTAGCCCCAATAAGTTGGAACGGCACTAGCACAGGCTCCCTACGGTGGCGGCTCGGTGGCCCCGCCTCCTCTGGCCTTGCTCCGCCGGCGGCGAATCTCCTCCAGCCGTTTGCGGAACTGCGCCTCCAGTCCCTGGGCGGCGGGGGAATAGTACTGGCGGCCGGCCAGCTTCTCGGGCAGGCAGGGCATGTCCGGTGCCATCCTGTCGGGCAAGTCGTGTGCGTACTGATATCCCTTGCCGTAGCCGACCTGCTGCATCAGCGGGGTAACGGGGTTGCGCAGGTGCAAGGGAACAGGCTCGGCCACCGTCCTGGCCACGTCCTGTTGCACCTCGCCGTAGGCGGCGTAGAGGGCGTTGGACTTGGGGGCCAGCGCCAGGTAGAGGGCTGCTTCGGCCAGCGCCAGGTTGCCTTCGGGCATGCCAACGAAGTGGACAGCCTGCATGGCCGCTACGGCGATGGGAAGCGCCTGGGGGTCGGCCAGGCCGATGTCCTCGCTGGCCATACGGATCAGCCGGCGGGCGACGTAGAGGGGGTCCTCGCCGGCCTCCAGCATGCGGGCCAGCCAGTAGAGGGCGGCGTCCGGGTCGCTGTTGCGCACCGACTTGTGCAGCGCCGAGATCAGGTTGTAGTGCTGCTCGCCGGCCTTGTCGTAGAGCAGTACCTTGCGCTGGATGGCGTCTTCGACGATTTGCGGGGTAGGCGCCAGGCGGCCGTCGGGGCCGGGCCGGGTGGCCACCACCGCCGCTTCCAGCGTGTTGTAGGCGACGCGCGCGTCGCCCCCCGCAAACACCGCGATTTGCTCCAGCAACTCCTCGGCGATCTCGATCTTCAGCCTCCCCAGGCCCCGCCGCTCGTCCTTCAGCGCCCGCTGAAGCAGCCCCAGGATGTGCCCGCTGGTGAGCGACTCCAGCACGTAGACCCGGCTGCGCGACAGCAAGGCCGAAATCACCTCGAACGAGGGGTTCTCGGTGGTGGCCCCGATCAGAATCACGTCGCCCTTTTCCACGTAGGGCAGGAAGGCGTCCTGCTGGGCCTTGTTGAAGCGGTGGATTTCGTCTACGAACAGGATGGTGCGGTGGCCCAGGCGGCGGGCGCGCTCGGCCTCCGCCATCACCTGCTTGATCTCCTTGATCCCGCTGAGGACCGCGCTGAAGCTGATGAACTGGCTCCGGGTCATGCGGGCGATGACCCGCGCCAGCGTGGTCTTGCCCGAGCCCGGCGGCCCCCAGAAGATCAGCGAGGGAACCTGGTCCTTCTCAATCTGGGTGCGCAGCGGCTTGCCCGGGCCCAGGATGTGCTCTTGGCCCACGATCTCTTCGAGCGACTCGGGCCGCATGCGGTCGGCCAGGGGCCGTGGCTGGGCCTGGTCGAGTTGCTCCTCGAGTTGGCGGAACAGCCCCATCAGCAGTCAGGATTCAGAACCATCGCACATGCCGTACACAAGCCCCTCTCACGGTCGCGGCTCGGATGGGGTCCGCGCCCGGGCCGCACTATACAAGAAGATGGCGGCGGCGACTGCGGCATTCAGCGAATCCACCCGGGGCGCGTGGGGCACCGACACCGGCTCAGCCTGCGCCAGCAGCGCCGGCGGCACCCCGGCGCCCTCTGCGCCGATGGCCAAAGCCAGGGGGCGCCTCAGGTCCAACTCCTCCAGGGTGCAGGGGGCGCGGGGCACAGCCGCATACAACGGGATGCGACGCGCCCGCAGCGCCTCCAGCGCCTCCTCCGGACGGAGGCCGTCCAGCAGCGGAAGGCGAAACGCCGATCCGGCCGAGGCCCGCAGCAACTTCGGATTCTGCGGGCGGACCGTGCCCTCCAGCAGCATCGCCCCGGTAGCGGCGAAGGCCTCCGCCGTCCGCAGGATGGTGCCCGCATTCCCCGGGTCTTGCAGCCCCGCCAGCAGCAGCACCAGCGCCGGCGCTGGGGCGAACAGGTCGTCGAGGGTCCAGGCGCGCGGGCGCACCAGCGCGGCCACGCCCTGCGCCGCCCGAGTGGCCGAAACGCTCTGGAACACGTTGGCCGCCAGGCGGAACATCTGCGGTTGGGCCGCGTGTTCCTCCAGCAACGACCGCACTCGCTCCTCCGCTTCCCCGGTGCAGAACACCTGCGGCACAGGGAGCGCGCTCTGGAGCGCTTCTTGCAGCAGATGGAACGTTTCGATGGCCACCAGGCCCTCCGGCGTGCGTTGGCCTCGCCGCAGCGCCTGGCGCAACTTCTTCACCTGCTCGTTGTGGCGGCTGCGGATCACCTGCAGGGACGAAACGCCGGGCACACCTTTATTGTAAGCTGTATGGGAGGGGCGTCGCGCGCGTTTGAGCTGGCGGGGACGGGGCCTGCCGCAATGCAGGGCAGTCCCGGCCGGGCCGCCCAGCTCAGCCCGAGCGCCGGGCACAAGGCCCGGTCCCGCGCGACCGGACGGTTTGGGGGCGGGGTCCGACATTGACACAAGCCCAGGCGCGTGCTAGCTTGGCGCGACTTCATCCCCGCGCCGGTTGTGAGGTGTGTGCGTGGCGGAAGTATTGAGAGTGGACGCCACAAGCCCCGATCCCGCCTGCATCCAGTACGCCGCCGACTTCATTCGCCAGGGCCGGGTGGTCTCCATTCCCACCGACACCTTCTATGGCTTGGCCGCTGACCCTTTCAACCTCTACGCCGTGGAACAAATCTTCCAGATCAAGGGGCGGCCAGGCCACAAGCCGCTGTTGCTGCTGGTGGCCTCGGTGGAACAGGCCGAGGAGCTTTCCGCCGGCAGCCTTCCGGACCGCTTCTACGCCCTGGCGCGGCGGTTCTGGCCGGGGCCGCTCACCCTGGTCATTGACGCCTCTCGCAAGGTGCCGCTAAAGATCACCGGCAACACCGGGCGGGTGGCCGTCCGGCTGCCCAACGCCGGGATTCCGGTTTCGTTGATCAACACGCTCGGCATGCCGCTCACCGGCACCAGCGCCAACCTGGCCGGCATGAGGGAGTGCTCCAGCGCCGACGAGGTCGAGACGTCAATGGGGGACCGGGTGCCGCTGATCCTGGACGGCGGCGAGTCGGGCGTTTCCCTGCCTTCCACCATTGTCCGGGTGACCCAGGAAGGCTGGCAGGTAGTCCGCGACGGCGCAATCCCGGCCGAGCAGATCGCAGAATTCTTCGCGGCATGAAGGGGCAGGTCTCGGGACGTTTCCTGGCGTTCGCCGTGCTGCCGGCGCTGCTGGCGTTGCTGCTGGCGCTGGT
>CAYVGN010000114.1:0-1147 GCA_964451215.1 uncultured Acidobacteriota bacterium | reverse complement strand
TGCTCGACCCGCGCGCGCAGCACCGGCGAGGCCCGCCCGGCCGATGCGCTGGTCGTCTTCGGGGCGGCTGAGTATCGCGGGCGGCCCTCGCCGGTGCTGCGCGCACGGGTCGAGCATGCCCTGGGCCTGTATCGCCGCGGCTTGGCGCGGCAGATCATCACCACCGGTGGCCCCGGCGGCGATCCCAACTTCACCGAGGCCGGGGTGGCCCGCAACTACCTGGTGGCCCACGGCGTCCCGCCCGAGGACATCACCATGGAGGACGAGAGCACCAGCACCAGCCAGACCGTTGTGGCCGTCGCCGAGATCCTGCGCCTGAAGGGGCTGCGCAGTTGCCTGGTGGTCAGCGACGGCTACCACCTGTTCCGCATCCGGCGGCAGTTCGCCAGCATGGGCATCGAGGCCTACGGCTCCCCGCGACGGCCCCAGGCCGAAATGCCCTTGCTCGAACGCATCTGGGTGACGGCCAAGCAGGTGGTGGGCTACCTGTTGTGGCGCGTTGGCATTCGGGTTTGAAGCTCTCAGCTATGAGCTTTCAGCGGTCGGCCGCGCCTCGGCGCCCATGCTCCTGTTGGTTGGGCGAGCGCCGCGGCGGCCGACAGCAACGACGGCGATTTGTTCCCGGCCTGCTGCTAGTGCCGTTCCAACTTGATTCGCCTAACGGAGGGGCGCGCCGGCGGGCGGCTCAGCGGCCGCATTTTGGCTCGCACCGCTTGGCAAAGATAGTTGGAACGGCACTAGAATAAGAGGACGATGGTGGCGGCCGAGTTGCGAATTGCCGGGCCCGCGCGCCAGGTGCTGGTGCGCCCGGCGACGGTCTTGGCGCCCATGGCCGGTCTCACCGACACCGTCTTCCGGCGCTTCATTCGGCGGCTGGGCGGCTGCGGCCTCCTCATGACGGAGTTCGCCTCCGGCGACGGCCTCAGCCGTCAGTGGGGGCTGCCGGCCGGGCGGCCGCGCCCCGCGCTCCGCTACCTGCAGTTCCGAGAGGAAGAACGGCCCATCTCGGCCCAGTTGTTCGGCTCGGACCCGGCCACCCTGGCCGACGCCGCCCGCATCGTCCAGGACCTGGGGTTCGACCTGGTGGACCTGAACCTGGGCTGCCCGGCCAGGAAGGTGGTGCAGTCAAGCGGCGGCTCCGCCCTGC
>CAYVGN010000113.1:0-8607 GCA_964451215.1 uncultured Acidobacteriota bacterium | reverse complement strand
GGCGCGCTTGCCGGCGAAGATGGCAGCCAGCAACGGCAAGGCCAGCGCCGTCTCCTTGCTGAGCAGCGCGGCCGCTGCCGCCACGTAGCTCACAGCCAGAAGCCAGGCCGGCCCACGCCGCGCGCGCACCAGCGCATGCAGGCTCAGCAGCATCAGCGCGCCGGCCAGCACCTCGGAAAAAGCCGACATCCAAGCCACTGCCTCCACGTGTAGCGGGTGGGCCAGAAACAAGGCTCCCGCCAGCCAGGCAGTGCGGAGGTCGGCAAACTGGCCCACCAGCAGAAACACCAGGATAGCGGCCAGCGCGTGGACGCCGGCCGAGGCCAGGTGCATGCCGAACGGCTGGAGCCGCGTGAGCCGGGCCAGCCAGGAATAGGAGAGAATCTGAAGCGGCCGGTAGTACCGGTAGCGCCCTGCCGAGGCGCCGGAGGCCTCGGAGGTAAACGCGGCCCGCACGCCCCGATGAAGCAGCCGCGGATGATCCAGGAAGAGGTACTCGTCATCCCAGATGAAGCCGCCGCCCAGCGCGTGCGCGTAGATGAGGCCGGTCAGCAGCAGCAGCGCCGCCGCGCCCCGGCGGATGGTGAGCTTGCTCCAGGTTGAACTATCCATGATTGGTGGCTAGAGCTCCTGGCCCGCGTTGTTCAGACCACCGGATGAGAAACCGCGAATCGGACCCGCGTCACATTATACTGAAGCAATCCTGGTACCTGAGGCAGGGGGCTGTGAACGCCGCAGCTTCACCCCCTACGCTCCGATGGCGCCGGGAAGCAGCGCGGACCCCGCAGGCGGGGCCGCTCCACAGGTCTTATCCATCACAAAGCCTTTCGTGTCCTGGTGCCTTTGTGGTTCAATGGCTCGACCCGGGAGGTGCAGGGGAATGTTCAAACGTCTCGTCGCCATCTTGCTGTTCTTCGTAGTTTCGGCGCTGTTTGCCCAGCAGCCGCCCGACCTGCTCAAGGGGGTGCAATTCCGCAACATTGGGCCGGCGATCATGGGCGGGCGCATTGACGATTTCGCAGTGGTCGAGTCCACCCCGGCTGTCTTCTATGTAGCCGCGGCGTCCGGGGGCCTCTGGAAGACCGTCAACAACGGCGTCACGTTCGAGCCGGTGTTCGAGCGGGAAGCGGTTTCGAGCATCGGCGACGTGACCGTGGCGCCGTCTGACCCGAACATCGTCTACGTGGGCACGGGCGAGCCGAATAACCGCCAGTCCTCGTCCTGGGGCAACGGCGTCTACAA
The DNA here is from genome assembly GCA_964451215.1 of uncultured Acidobacteriota bacterium. GTDB lineage: Bacteria > Acidobacteriota > Terriglobia > JAJPHL01 > JAPKYU01 > CAYVGN01. Next base: position 7,365 of record CAYVGN010000113.1, on the reverse strand, counting down.
GAGCCTGGACGGCGGGAAGACCTGGGTCCACCTGGGGCTGAACGACACGCATCACATCGGGCGCATGGTGGTGGATCCCACCAACCCGGACGTGGTCTACGTGGCGGCTGCCGGGCATCTGTGGGGCCCAAACAAGGAGCGCGGGCTGTACAAGACCACCGACGGCGGCAAGACCTGGAGCAACACCAAGTTCATCAACGAGGATACGGGCTTCATTGATGTGGCCATGGATCCCGAGAGCCCGCGCATTCTCTACGCCGCTTCCTACCAGCGGCGGCGCACACCGTTCGGCTTCAACGGCGGCGGCCCGGGCAGCGCGCTGTGGAAAACAGTGGACGGCGGAGCCACCTGGACGAAGCTGGGCAAGGGCCTGCCGGCCGAGGGCAATATGGGCCGGATCGGGGTGACTGTGTACCGCCGCGACCCGCGGATCGTTTACGCCATCATCGAGCACGCCAGGCAGGGCGGCGTCTACCGCTCCAACGACCGCGGCGAGTCCTGGACCAGGATGTCGGACACCAATCCCCGCCCGTCCTACTACAGCAAGATCCACATTGATCCCAACAACGATCAGCGTGTCTGGGTCCTGGGCGCGCCGATGTACTACTCCGAAGACGGTGGCAAGACGTTCCGCACCGACTTGGTGCAGAAGATTCACGGCGACTACCACGCCCTGTGGATTAACCCGCGCGACTCCAACCACATGCTGGCCGGGACCGACGGCGGCATCCACATCTCCTACGACCGTGGCCGCTCTTGGGACTTCCTCAATACCATCCCGCTGGCGCAGTACTACGAGGTGGGCGTGGACCTGCGCAAGCCCTACTTCGTTTACGGCGGACTGCAGGATAACGGCAGTTGGGCCGGGCCCAGCCGGACCCTGTTCTCACAGGGCATCACCAATGAAGACTGGTTCCGGGTGGGCGGCGGGGACGGCTTCTACGTGGTGGTGGATCCGACCGACCACAACATCGTCTATGCAGAAAGCCAGGACGGAAACGTCGGGCGGTTGGACCTGCGCACAGGAGAGCGCCGCAACATCCGCCCCGAGCCGCCGGAAGGCCAGAAGTACCGCTTCAACTGGAACTCGCCCATCCTCATCTCGCTGCACGATCCTAAGACCATCTACTACGCCGGCAACCGGGTGTTCGGCTCAAAGGATCGCGGCGAGACCTGGACGTTGATCACCCCGGACCTGACCAGCAACGTGGAGCGCGACAAGCTGAAGATCTTCGGGCAGGAAACCAGGGAGATGCTTTCCCGCAACGACGGCGTAGTTCACTACGGCACCATCACGGCCCTGGCCGAGTCGCCGCTGAAGGCGGGAATCCTGTGGGCGGGCACCGACGACGGCAACTTGCAGGTGTCGCGGGACGGCAGCGCCACGTGGACGAACGTTGCCGGCCGGGTCCCGGGCGTTCCCAAGGGCACCTACGTCAGCCGCATAGAACCCAGCCGCGCGCGGGAGGGGAGAGTGTACGTGGCCCTTGACGGCCACCGGGGCGACGACTACCGGCCCTACCTGTTCCGCACCGATGATTTCGGCCAGACCTGGCAGTCGGTGTCCGGGAACATCCCTGACGGCCAGACAATTCGCGTTGTGCGCGAGTATCCCAAGAATCCCGACCTGCTGTTTGTCGGCAGCGAATCCGAGCTCTGGATCTCCCGCAATGGAGGCGGCCGCTGGGAACGCGTTCGCAGCAATCTCCCAACGACTGTTGTCAGCGACATCCTGATCCACCCGCGCGACAACGACCTGGTGGTCGCAACGCACGCGCACGGCGTCTGGGTCCTGGACGACGTCACTTCGCTGGCCCAGCTTTCTGAGGAGGTACAGGGGGCCAACCTGCACCTGTTCGACATTCGCCCGGCCACCCAGTACCGGCTTTATAGCCACAAGGGAAGCACCGGGCACAAGTTCTTCGCGGCCCCGAACCCGCCCGAGGGCGCGCTCGTTGACTACTGGTTGAAGAGCAGGGCAGGGGAGAAGGAAGAAGTCAAGATCACCATCAGCGATGCCTCGGGCAAGACGGTGCGCGAGCTGAAGGGGAGCAAGGAGGCGGGGATCAACCGGGCGAATTGGGACCTGAGGCATGAACCGCCGGTCGAGCCGGAGCCGGGTGCGCCCGGCTTCTTCGGGCCGTCCCGGGGTCCGCTGGTGCCCCCGGGCACATACACCGTGAAGCTCTCGCTGGGCTCCTGGTCGGCTAGCAAGCCGGTGGTGGTCGAAGAGGATTCGCGCATTGGCATCTCTGAGGCCGAGCGCAGACAGTGGTACCAGGCCTGCCTGGACAGCGCCGCCTTGTGGAAGCAGACCGACGCCGCCAACCGCAAGATGTCCGCCTTGAGGAGGCAGTTGACGGAGCTTCAGTCCACGCTGGAAAAGGACCGGCAGGCATCGGCAGCCGTGACTTCGGAAGTGAAGAAACTGGCGGCGCGCGTCGAGGAGGTGGCCAGGCGCCTGACCATCCAGAGGCCCCTGGGCTTTGCCGGCGCGCCGCTGGCCGACGAGCCCGAGCCGCTGCTGAGCAGGGTTCGCGGCTTCTATTCCACCGTTGGCGGCTACACCGCGCCGCCGACTCCGCAGCACGCGGCGTTGCTGGAGCGCCTGAAGAAGCAGGCGGCGGCTGTGGACGGCGAGGTGAAGACGATCGTGGAGAAGAACGTGCCGGCGCTGAACAGGCTGCTGCTCGATAACGGCTTGGGCCGGCTGGATGCGGGCCGCAGGTGAAGCGGGGATTTGGAGTGCGGGAGCTTGCGCCCGCTTTGGCGCGTACCCCGCTCGAAGCGGTCTCATATATGTGTGACTTACTACCGATGATCCTGTAACCCATTGCGCCTCAGTGGGTTGTGGGCGCACAGGCACGGCGTTGCAGGTTTATGAGACCGCTTCTCGTGTACGCCGGGCTACCACAGGACACAAGGATGACGCGAGTTCTGAGGCTCCCCGTTGTACTGGCGTTTTCGACGGCGATGGGCGCGGCAGCGCTTCCGGGCGCTAAGGGTGGCTTCATCATCACCAGCGACGGTGTTCGCATCCACTACCTGGAGGCCGGCAAAGGGCCGCCGATTGTGTTCGTGCCGGGCTGGACGATGCCCGCCGAGATCTGGGAGCCCCAGATTGCTCGCTTCTCCAACAACTATCGGGTCGTGGCCGTGGACCCGCGTTCGCAGGGCGAGTCCGACCGGCCAACGGAAGGGCATTACCCGGAGAGGCGGGCGCAAGACATCAAGGAACTGGCGGAGCAGTTGAGGCTGGCGCCGGTGGTGCTGGTGGGCTGGTCCATGGGTGTGTCGGAGGTTCTGGCGTACGTCGAGCAGTTCGGCACCTCCACCCTGCGGGCCGTGGTTCTGGTGGATGGCATGTTCAGCCCGCCGGGCCCGCAGTTTGTCGCCACCATGGGGCGGGTTCTCAGGCAAATGCAGGCGAACCGCGCCGCCTGGACCGACCAGTTCGTGCGCTCCATGTACCGCAGACCGCAGCCGGAAGATTACCTGAGGAAGATCATCGCCGCGTCTCTGAAGACGCCGACGAATACCGCCGTCACGCTCAGCGCAAACATGACTGCCGGTGACTGGACAGCGGTTTTGTCCAGGCTGGACAAGCCCGTGCTCTACGTTTACGCCTCGCCGATGCTCAAGCCCCAGGCCGCTCTGGTGAAGGAGCAGATCCCGGGCGCGACGGTGGAAGCTTTCGAGGACGCCGGTCACGCCCTGTTCGTGGACGAAGCGGAGCGGTTCAACGCGGTCCTGGAGAAGTTCCTGAAATCCCTCGGCTTCATGACCGGCAGCGGTGACCCCTAGCTCACCCGCACTCAGCCGGTGCAGGCATGGGACGGGCGACCTGGAGGTGGCCCCTACCTCCAGACAGGTTCCACCCGATAGCGACCCCCGGGCTGCGTGGCAAAGCGGATGATCTCGCCTTCCCGGTGTGTTTCCACCGGCTTCTGATCTGGAAGCCGCTTAACCCGCACCCGCCGGCTGCGCCAGGGGTTGGCCAGACGAACGGGAGCGCCCTTCTCGCTGAAGATGGTGACCGGGGAGACGGCCTTGCCGTCCCAGGCAGCGCTCACCAGGAACGCCCCGGCTGCCCTCAGGTTGGCAAAGCGCGCCCTGCCCAGGTTCTGCGTATTGGGAAACAGGCGGATGGCGCCGGTATAGCTCTGGAGCAGGCACTCGTTGAGCACGGCGGGCAGCGACAGGTTCTCGGTCCAGATGCCCATGCGCATCATGAAGTCGAAGTCGGTGGAGTCGCGGTAGCGCCCACCAGCCTGGCGGACCCGGTCGTTAGCCACGCCGTTGGGCAGCAGGCAGTAGCGCACCTCGCGCTTGAACCACTCCAGGTCAAGCATGCCCAGGCGGGTGAGAATCAGCGGTTGGTAGACTAGGTCGTTGCCGCCTTCCAGGCGCACCGTCCGGGCGGTGCGCCGCGCGATTTCCAACTGTCCCTCGCCTCGCCCGATCCCTACCTGCTCGCCGGGAAAGACGGGGGCTAGCGTTACCGGGATGTTATAAACCCATTCGGCGGGGGCGTCGGCGACATCCAGCCATACCTCTCCGTACGGCCCCTGCGCCTTGGGATAGGCGACCAGATTCGCGCGCACCTCGGCCCACTTCTCGCGTTCCTCTCGATCGGCCCCGAGCAGGTTCGACGCCTCCAGCGCCGCGTCCAGCAGGAACTGGGCGAGCGCCAGATCCATGATGCAGTCCCGGTTCAGGCGCGCGTCCACGGTGAAGCCCCAGTTTTCGGGAGAAACCGTCGGGTTCAAGTGATACTTGCCGTCCGCGCCCCTTTTTGCGTAGGCGACCAGGAAGCGCGTTGCGGCCCGCAGGAGCGGATAGGCGCGGCCAAGGAAGTCCCGATCGAGCGTGTAGAGATAGTGCCACCACAGGCTCTGGACGGTCCACGGCGTCTCACAGATCTCGTAGCCCCAGGGCGGGGCGGGGTAGGGAATGGTCCGGCTGGGGACCGGATAAGCCGAGTGCGGGAAGAAGGCGCCGGGCAGCCCGAACTTTTCTTTGGCGAACGACTCGGCCAGCGGCAGCAGGTTCTCGCACAGCTCAACGTAGGGCAGGTGCTGTTCGACATGGTTACTGGAGAAGACGCCCCAAAAGACCTGCTGCGTGTTGTAGTTCATGTGGTAATCGCCGTGCCAGGCAGTTCCGATGCGCCCGCTGCTCCAGTTGCCAAACAGGCCGGGAGCGACCTTGCCGGGGCGGAGGCAGCAGGCCAGGAAGTACTGGTTGTGGTACCAGATGCGCTCCAGTTCCCGGTCCGCAAACTCCACCGCCGACCGTGACCAGAATTCCTTCCAGTGCTTCTCCGACTGGCGCTGGAGTTCCGGCGCGCGGACAGCGGTCAGCCTCGCTGCCTCCCGTTGCGCGTGCGCGACGTTGTCGGGGTGATCCCGCGGCGTCACGAGGACCAGGTCGAGGCGGAACGGCTGCTCCCCGGCGCTGCGGAAGAAGGCGCGTGGCCGCTGGCTTTCCGCCCGAGCCTCAGGTGTCCAGGAGCCCGACAGCCGCCCGCACAGCGCGAAGTTGCGGTCCTGCTCCGAGGGCGGCGGCTCTGGCGCCGCCTCGCTGGGCGCCATGGCTGGGAAGTGCTGGTAGCAGGAGAATTCAGCGAAGCCGTCGCCCGCCCGCGTGTGCACTTCTGGAAGGGGAAGGCGCGCTTCCGCATCCACGTTCGGGTAATAGGCCGCCGAAAGAAACGGCGCGGGCTCTCTTGTGTAGATGAGGACGTGCCCGGCGGCCCAATTGACGAAACAAAGCACTGTAATCCGCTTGGGAGCCGCGGCGGCCGGCCTGGTGCCGGGCGTTTCCCCCAGGTTGCCATGCCCCAGTTCGATGGTGAGCAGGCCGTTGGAGGGATCGAGCACCTGGCGGACCAAGCGGACCGTGCGCGCGTCCCAGTGAACCACGACCTGGCCGCAGGGCCAGGGGCGCGGCCAGGGCTTGCGATAGGAGGAAGCAACCTTCTGCGTGTATTCCCGGAAGAACTCGATGCTGCTTTCCAGGTGCACCATCTCCGGCCGTCCCCGGCGCTTGGCTTCTTCGCCGGCGCGCTCCCAAAGCTTCAGCAGGTCGTTGAAGTGCAAGACGTGCGGGTAATGGTCCTCGCTGACCCGGATATCCCAGCAGTCTTCCTTGCCCAGGTGGAGGCAGAGTGCGTCGGGGCGGGTGGTGGCGCACACGCCGATATCGCCGTTGCCCAGCAGCATGCCCTCGAAGAAGTTGGGCGTCGGCTGGTTGCCGACGATGCTGTGCCGCCGCGCGATCTGGAACGCGTCCGGCGCTCCGGCACGCTGGGCTGCGGCCGTAGCCCCGGTGCGGACTACAGCAGCCGCCATCGCCGTCTTGAGAAAAACTCTGCGCGTGGTGTTCATCGCCAACCGCCTTCAGAGGCGCGATCCCGCAGGGCGGGAGAGCGCACCCAGCGCCAGCATACGCTGCTGAATGCGGAACGCTTACCTGACCCCGATGGTGGCGGTGTTGCTGCGGAAGCCGCCCTGGGTCAGCACCACCGGCACGGCGTCGCCTGGAGTGATCCCGGACGGTACCTCGGCGTTCACCTGGTAGACGCCCGCAAAGCCGGGCGCCAGACCCGCAAATGTCACCCGCGCCGGCTGCCCGCCGACCGACACCGTCACCGCAGTCTTCACCCGCGCCAGCGGCTCAGCCGACGGTCCCGGCTCACCCGAAGCCACCGGCGGCTCAGTCAACCCCAGTCCCGTGCAAAAGATCGAGATCATCCCGCCAGGTTGCGCTGGCTCGCTTGGGATATCCGGCCGGGACACCATGGCCAAGCGATTTGTGTTCGCTATCAGGATCGCTCCCTGATCCCCAAACGGAGGCCCAAGGGTGAAGATGCCGGGGCGGGTCGCCGCCGTCTGAATCGGCTCCGGCGCGCTGGGCAGGCCGTTGGTCTCTACCACCACCTGTAGTTGCCGGTCGGCAGCCAGCTCAAAGGGCACCTGCGCGTTCACCTGTCCTGGCCCCACGTAGAACAACGGCGCTTCTCGCTCGCCGATCCGTACGCGCACCCCTCCCAGTGTGCGCGGCAACGGCAAGGTACTGGCGTGGCTCTCCGCCGCTGCCAGCCGCTGGCCAAACAGCGACACAATGCTGCCCGGAGCGATTGGACCGCGCTGAAACCCCGCCCCCAACAACGCGCCACCCTGGTTCAGAATGGCCGCCTGCGGGTTTGGGTTCCCCCCGACCCGCGCCGTGGCCGTGGCCAGTCCCTGCAAGGCGCGCCACGTGCCCTGTGCCGTTACGATCACCTGCGCGTTGGAGCTATTGGGACGCCAGCTTCCCTGGTACTGCCCGTTCTTCAAGTCGGCCAGCGCCAGCGCCGGATCA
>CAYVGN010000112.1:3672-8618 GCA_964451215.1 uncultured Acidobacteriota bacterium | reverse complement strand
GCCTACTTTCGTCTATCTCTCTTATGACAGCCGCAACCTGTACATCATCTTCCAGTGCCGGGACAGCGAGCCCGCGAAGATCAGGGCGCGACTGAGCAAGCGCGACGATGTTTTTGAAGACGATTTCGTCTCCGTCCGCCTGGACACCTTCCGCGACCGCCGGCGGGCCTTCCAGTTCACCTCCAACCCGCTGGGCATCCAGGCCGACGCGATCCACGACGAGAGCGCGGGACTGGACCAGACGTTCGACACGCTGTGGTACTCGCGCGGGCAACTCACCGCCCGGGGCTACGTGGTTTCCATGACGATTCCCTGGAAGAGCCTGCGCTTCCCGGCCGCGCCCCGGCAGATCTGGGGCATTCTGCTGACCCGGCGGATTCCACGGAACAACGAGTACTCTTACTGGCCGGAGGTTTCCCGCAAGATCGCCGGCTTCCTGACGCAGGCAGGGGAACTGCGGGGTGTGGAGGGGATCTCGCCGGGGAGGAACGTTCAGTTCATTCCCTACGCCAGCCTGCTGTCGTCGCGGTACGCCGATCTGCGCCGGCAGCAGTTCTTGAGCGAGAGGGCCAAGCCGGACGGGGGGCTGGATGCCAAGCTGGTGTTGCGCGACCGCTTTGCGCTGGACCTGACCCTGAACCCCGATTTCAGCCAGGTGGAGTCGGACGAGCCCCAGGTGACCGTTAACCAGCGGTTCGAGGTGTTCTTCCCGGAGAAGCGCCCGTTTTTCCTGGAGAACGCCAACTACTTCCAGACACCCATCCAGGTCTTTTTCACCCGGCGGATTCTGGACCCGCAGTTCGGGGCGCGGCTGACCGGCAAGCAGGGCCCGTACGCGGTCGGGGTGCTGGTCTCCGACGACCAGGGACCGGGCTTTCGCGACCCGGCGCTGGCGGGGCAGAGGGCGCGCTTCACGATTTTTCGCCTCAACCGGGACGTAGCGTCAGAATCCACGGTGGGCGCCGTCTTCACCGAGCGGAGCCTGGCCGGAAGCTGGAACCGCCTGGGGGGGCTGGACACGCGGATCAAGCTGCCCCGGCAGTTCTTCTTGCAGGGGCAGGCCCTGGCCAGTTTCAGCGGCGGCGACCGCAGCCCAACGCGGGGCGCGCCCGCCTTCCTGGCCAGCCTGGAGCACCGGGGCCGGCACTGGACAGTGTTGGCCAACTACAACGACTTCAGCCCCAATTTCCGCGCCGACGCCGGATTCGTGCCGCGGGTGGACATCCGCAGGCACATGGGCTACCTCGGCTACACCTTTCGCCGGCGGGAGGGCGCGCTGATTCGCTGGACACCCGACTTCGGCTACCTGGTGATCTGGAACCATGCCGGGCAGCGGCAAGACTGGTTCTACCGCGGCGGTCTGGATTTTGAGTGGCGGCGGCAAACCTTCTTGTTCGTAGCCGCGCCGCGCGCCCGAGAGCGTTTCCGCGGGCTGGATTTCGACCGCAGCTCCTGGGTGGTGCAGTTCCGCACCGCGGCCAGCAAGCGCCTCACCTTCCAAACCTATACCTACGCCGCCCGCTCCATCGTCTACCAGCCGGCAGCCGGGCGCTTGCCGTTCCAGGCCCGCAGCCTGGGCTCGGACAGCGGGCTGACCTTCCGCCCGGCGCCGCGCCTGCGCCTGGACCATTCGGTCCTGCTCTACAGGCTGCAGGATGCCCGCAGCGGCGCGCCGGTGTTCACTAACGCCATCTTCCGCCAGAAGATCAACTGGCAGTTCAACCGGGAACTGTCGCTGCGAACCATCGTCCAGTACGAGAGCACCATGCCCAACCCAGCCCTGAGCGCTCTGCCGCGGACCAAGCGCTTCGCTGGCGACATCCTGCTCAGCTATGTGCTGCACCCGGGAACGGCGCTGTACGTCGGCTACGCCCACCACCTGGAGAACCTGGACGCCGGGCTGGGCCGCGACCCCTACGGGCCGCCGCTGCGCACCCCGGCCCTGTTTCCCACCGGGCGGCAGTTCTTCGCCAAGATTTCCTACCTGTACCGCTTCTGAGGGTTCAGGCTTGAGGAAAAACCGGCCAGCCTGGGGCCAGAAGCCTGAAACCTGGCAGGGGGCTTGCCTTGAGGCGTTATAATAGGCGCAGCAACGTCGAGTCGAAGCGAGGCAAGCTGACATGTCCGTGTTGGTCGTTCTCCTCGTCATTTGGGGCGTCATCACCGCTGCCCTGATTCTGTTGGTGATTTACCGCTCGGTCGTCAGCATGCACGAGGACGACCAGTTGTTTCTCAGCCGCGGCGAGGCGCACATGGAGGCGGAGCAACGAGAGGTTATTGCACGGCTGAACCGGACGGAGCCCTACGTGAAATACCTCGGGGTTGCGTCCGGGATTCTGCTGGCGCTGATCGTGGGCGTGTGGATGTACCAGGGGCTGATCGCCAAGCGCTGAGCGCAGCGGCCGACGCGCTGCGCATGATCCGCGGTCCGGCGGTAGTACGTCTGGCGGCAGATGGCAGTTTTCCCTGGGTCCGGGCTTCGGAAGCCTGTCATAAGTTCCGGGCCAGGAAACGCGCCATTCCTACCCCATCCATCCATTTGAAGGGTGTCACAGCGGTGGTGTAGTGTCCGCAGGGAAGGCACAGTTCCTGGTAGGGCAAGCCGGATTCCCGCAACAAGTTCATGTAGCGCCGGGAGAGGTCGGGCGGGAAGGAGAGGTCGTAGCGGGCCCAGACGATGAGGGCGCGCAGGTCGCCGCAGGTGCGGCGGCGCGCGATGAGGCGGGTGACGTAGCTGGCCGGGCTGATGGGGGCCCAGTAGCGCCGTAGCTCCTCCAGGGCGATGGCGCCCTCCAGGCCGGCGCGGACGTGGGCGGTGGAAAGGCCGCGCCAGACCACGTCGGCGAACCAGGTGGAGACGTGGTTGAGGACCGCGGCCCGCAGGCGTGGGTCGTGCACTGCGCTGATAAAGGCGATCGAGGAGCCGAGGCTGGTGCCGAGCACGCCCAGCCGCGAGTAGCCCCGGGCCTGGAGCCAGTCCAGGGCCGCCCGCGCGTCCAGCACCGCCTGGCGGTTGGCGTGCAGGGTGCGCCCCACGTTGCTGGACACCGCGTAGTCGGCGCGCAGCAAACCGGGCGGCCGGCGACGGTCGTGGTAGGGCAGGCTCAGGCGCAGCGCCGAAAGCCCGTAGATATTCAGCAGCCGGCAGAGGCCGACGTGGCCTTGCTCGTCGGCGTTCCACTGCGGCAGCACCAGCACAGCCCGCCCCAGCGCCCGCCGCGCCGGGAAGTAGCGGGCGTGCACGACGTTGTTCTCGGGGTGGGGCGAAAGCAGCGGGCTGCTGAAGCGGAGCCATTCGCCGTCGAAGCGGTAGTCGCGCGCCGGCTCGTAGGCAAAAAAACGCTCACTTGATCCCACCACCTCGTCCGCGTACCGCCCCAGTTCCGAAGCCCCACCCAGACCCAGCCACTCCAGCCCCCACTCGAAGGGCCGCACCACACGCTCGCCGTCGCGGGCGTGCAGGCGGCGTTCCCAGCGCTGGATCAGCCTTCCGTAGAGCATCTGCGCTCAATCTACCACAGCGCGGCCCGGCAACAACCAGCAGGGTGCTCGCGTGCTGCGAAAAAATTGGGCGTTGGTAGCACGGGGCGTTTCCGAGCGGCGACCGCCGGGGAGCGGGCAGATGCGCAGGAGCTGATCTACTGCGCCATGCGCGCGACGTGCAGTGTCCAGGCGCGCGGGACCAGGGACTGCAACTCGTAGGTGACCAGGCCGGAGGCCTCGGTGCGCACCAGCCGGTACAGGTCGGGTTCCACCTCGATGGTCTGGCGCCCGCTCAGGTCCCGCAGAAAATCCTGGGCCTCGGCGACGGTGGGCGTCTTGGCGCCGCTCTCGCCGGCGCGCATCGCTTCCACCACATAAGACTGCAGCAGCTTGGCGCGATAGCGCTCGAACAGCTCCGGCGCAGCGAACAGGTCAGCCCAGGCCACGCGCCCGTTCACCGCCACCACCAGCCCGACCGTCCCCTGGGGGATCCTGGGCAGGAAGGCGCGGCTGTACTCGCCCAGCTTGTCCTGCACCGGACGCGCCTCCATGGTCCGAGCATAGGAAGAATTGCCGCTGATGATGCCGCCAAGGACCCCGCCGACTACCCCTCCGGAAGCGTCCCGCGCCACCTGCGCGCGGCTCTCCGCCACCTCGTTCCAGACGCGCTGCTGGTCGCGCGCCTCCACCACCTCTTTGCGCAACTGGGGATGGGCCATGGCCTTGGAGGCGGCGAAGTCGGCCGAAAGCCCGTGCCAGCGCCCCGGCTCCACGCAGAACACGCCGAGCGGCAACGGCTCGCTGTGGGGCGGCACGATGCGGTCGCGCGCCACCACCCGGTCCTGCTTGCCCCCGCTCACCACCTCGCCGGCCAGCAGCAGCAACGGCTTGTCGGAAAGGTTCTGGATGGCCAGCTCGTTGACGCGGGCGCTTTCTGCGGCGATCTGGATGGGCCCGGGCGGGATGCGGATTCTGCCAAGACGCTCCAGCGGCCGCAGCATGCCGCCCATCTCGCGTAGCGCGCCCAGCTCCCCTACTTTGACTTTACCCTGCGCCAGGCCCTCATCCAGCGTCAGAAACAGGGAGGTGTCGGCCCCGGAGCCGTTCGAAACCGGGAAGATGGTGAGCTTGCCGTACTGGATCGGGTCGTGCACCCGCAGCTTGGCGGCCGCAAAAGCCGCCAGCTCCTTGCCGCCCGCCAGCACCAGCCCACCGATTGCCAGGATGGAAAACAGAAACCGCCACATAGCCTGGTCCTCCTCCTACCAAGGAACGGACGGGGGAGCCCGTTCTTGCAGGCCTTGTCTGCAACAACAGACGCCAGATCGCGCCGGCGGGTTCCCGGGAAGCTGCGGCCGCCCTTCTTCGCCAACAGCACGGACGCAAGAACCGCGCGCCACCCGAAGCCCATTGTTATGTTACTGTTGAGCACGCTGCCACCCCGCAGGGCTATTCTGCTATTG
>CAYVGN010000112.1:0-3662 GCA_964451215.1 uncultured Acidobacteriota bacterium | reverse complement strand
AGGTCGTGTCATAATCAAGTTGCTGTTGAGGTTTTGTATCATCCCGAAGTCGCGCACTATCGAGGGCTGCAGGGCTTGACAGCTTTGTGGCCCTTTTTGTTGGCGGTTGGGGATGGCCGAACAGCAAAAACTTTGGTGGGCGACCCCCGGGTCGTCCCCTATGAGGAGTTGAAGCGGTGAAGGAAAGAGGCATTGTCAAGTGGTTCAACGCTGCGAAGGGCTACGGCTTTATCCAGCGTTCGACAGGGGAGGACGTTTTCGTCCATTTCTCGGCTATCCAGTCTGAGGGATACCGCACGCTGGATGAGGGGGCCGAGGTGGAGTTCGTCGTCACCAAGGGACCCAAGGGCTGGCAAGCAGAGCAGGTAGTGCAGCTCTAACCAGCCGCCAACAGAGGGAGAGACTGACGAGGGCCGCCCGAGCGGGCGGCCCTCGTTGTTTTTGGCCCCAGGAGCCGGCCGGGCCGCGGGGCAGGGTCAGCCCGCCCTTGGGACTTGCGCCCTCGGGCCTCTCATCCCATGGCAATGATGCGGTCCAGGGCCTCGGAGACGCGCCTCAGGTGCTGCGGGTCGTCCTCGCGGGCGCCGATCTCGGGGATCAGGAAGCCGCGATAATTCACGGCCTGCAGGGCCGCCATCACTTCCTTCCAGTCCACGTCGCCTTCCAGCAGCGGCACGAAGCGGCCCTGCTCGGCCTTTTGCGACAGCTTGTAGTCCTTGACGTGCACGCGCTTGATCCGCGGCCCCAGCGTCTGAATCCAGTCCTGTGGGTAGCCGAACTGCATCACGTTGCCCACGTCGAAGTGGACGGCAACGTAGGGGTTGCGGAACTGGTCCACGAAGGAGCGCATCTCCAGCGGACTGAGCAGGAACTTGTTCCAGACATTCTCGATGTTCAGGTAGACCTTCTGCTCCGCGGCCAGGGGCGCCACCTGGTGGAGGCACTCGCTGGCTCGCTTCCAGGCCTCCTCGTACCCCACCTCGAAGCGCGGGCCGCTCCCCAGGCGCCCGGGAACCACCAGCAAGGCCCCGCTGCCCAGCGCCGGGGCCAGCTCCAGGGCCTTCTTCAGTAGCCCGACACCCTTCTGCCGGACGGCCGGGTCCGGGCTGGTCAGCGGGGCGCCGCCCAGCACCCGCATCATAATGTCGGTGACCGCGATCCCGATCGCGGCAGCCTGCTCCGCCAGCCGCTTCATGTCCCCCACCGTGGACTGGGGCGTGATCTCACCTTCCTCGTACAGGGAAAGCTCGATGCCGTCGAAGCCCGCCTCTTTCGCCTTCTGCATCGACTGGCGCAGCGGCGTACTCCGCGGAAAGATCACGTGACAGATCCCCTTCTGGAAGCGCTTCGCTTCCTGCCCCGGCAGTGGCCCGGCTAGGGACGCAGCCGTCACCGTGCGCACGAAATCTCTTCGGTTCATAGCCGCGTCACTCTACACCAACGCTGGCGCCGACGTGAAGCAACAGGATGCCGACTGCGCCGGGATCAGCGCTTCGCCGGCAGCCTTGCGACAGAACCCCCATCTGGTCCTCCCTTGACACGCCTCTTGCTGCCCATAGGATGAATGCGGCACACTACCAACGGAGGCTCTCATGGGCTTGGCCTTCTTGAGGCTGGAAGTCGCCAATGTGAGCAACCCCCCCATCACTGAAACGGTTGAGTTCCTTATTGACTCTGGCGCGATCTACTCGATCATTCCCCGACCGATTCTGCAACGGCTCGGGGTCAGCACCCTCGCCGAGCAAACGTTTCGCCTGGCCACTGGCCAGGCAATCCGGCGGCAGACGGGAGCTGCGTTGTTCAAGTACCAGGACAGGATCGGTCCAGCATTGGTCGTCTTCGGAGAAGAGGGTGATGCCACGCTCTTGGGCGCACACACTCTGGGGGCTCTCGGGTATGCACTCGATCCTGTCAGGCGTGAGCTCGTCCCTCTGCCAATGATGCTCGCGGCTGTTGAGACCGCACTTCGGGATTGAAGGGTTCTTCAAGGGAGACCTGTTCTTACCGCCAGCCGGTGAATTCATGGCTGGCTTTCTTGTTACGCTCACGCTTGCCTTGGAACCAAGGGTGCCTACGGCTGTTTACTGATCTCTGCGCAAATTGGTCACCGCCCCGCGTCAGGGCACGGCCCCGCAGAGCGGCGCCGTGCCGAGCAAAGGCCCTGAGTTGCCCCGGCACGGCTGAAGCCGTGCCCTGACCCAACGTGGGTGGTAACCTATTTCCGCAATCCTCATTAGCGGCGGTTTCCGGGATTTGCCCAGGCGTTGCTCGACGCGTGGCACCATCTCCCCGGCCGACACCCGCGCAGGCCCTGCGTTGACTTGTCCCCAGAACGGGCCTACTATGTGCGCCATTCGGGGAGGGACGTCCGTGGCTGGCCGGATCAGCTCGCACGACCCACCTTTGAGAGCCGGGTGTGGTTAAGCGGGCGAGTTGACGGGGCCGAGGACCACAAGCTGAGGCCTGCTGTTACGCGGCCCTGCTGTGGCGGCTGAAATCCCTGACGGCCGGAGGGTGCAGGGATACAGCCGGAAGAGAGGCGCCCTCATGAGCCCATCAAGACAGCATGTTCTGCTTTACGCGCTCCTCGCTGTCCTTTCCGTCGCTGCGCTGCTTCCCGGACAGGGAGTCATCACGACGGTGGCGGGAACACCGTGGACGTTTCGGGGTGACGGCGGCCCGGCCGTCAACGGCCCGCTCGGGTATGTTCGTGGGGTGGCGGTGGATTCGGCGGGCAATGTTTATGCCACGGACCAGGGCAACGCCCTGGTGGTGAGCATCTCGGTGAACGGGATTCTCGAGGTGGTCGCCGGCAACGGTATTGGCGGTTACTCCGGAGACGGCGGCCCGGCCGTCACCGCGGCTTTGGCCCCGCTCAGCGTGGCCGTGGATTCCAGCCGCAATATTTACATCGGCGAGAGCGCTCGTGTGCGCAGGGTCAGCGCTGCCGGTATCATCACCACCATTGCAGGTACCGGGACAACGGGATTTTCCGGCGACGGCGGGCCCGCCACCAGCGCCGCTCTGAATGGAGTCTTCGGAGTAGCGGTGGACGGGGCCGGCAATCTTTACCTTGCCGACCAGGGGAACAATCGCATCCGCAAGATAAGCCCGGGTGGAACCATCACCACTATGGCGGGCAGCGGCGGCACCGGCTGGGGGCAGGGAGGGTTCGCCGGTGATGGCGGGCCGGCCACCAGCGCCAGGCTGAACCTTCCTCAGGGTGTGGCCGTGGATGCGGTCGGCAACCTCTACATTGCCGATACCGGCAACAACCGCATGCGCAAGGTGGATGCCACGGGCAAGATCACAACGGTGGCTGGCACCGGTGGCTGGGGTTTAAGCGGCGATGGCGGGCCGGCGATCAGCGCCACCCTGGATGCGCCCACCGGCGTCGCGGCAGATGCCGGCGGGAACGTCTATGTTGCGGACTATAGAAACCACCGCATTCGCAAGATCAGCCGCGATGGCTTCATCAGCACGGTGGCCGGAAGCGGACCGGTGGAATACGGGGCAGGCGGGGGGGTGGGCAGCTACTCGGGCGATGGCGGGCCGGCCACCAGCGCCACCCTGGATCAGCCCACCGGCGTTGTGGTGGATGCCGGCGGGAACCTGTATATCGCCGACTTCGGCAACTGGCGCGTGCGCAAGGTCAGCTCCAC
>CAYVGN010000111.1:0-8653 GCA_964451215.1 uncultured Acidobacteriota bacterium | reverse complement strand
GGTAATCAGGATGTACATCCAGAGTCCTTTCCGAGAGATGCAGGGCCGCTGCTGCCGCCCCCGGGCACAGGCAAGCAGAATACCACGGCCGGCGCCGCTCACTCGCGGGCTTCGATCAGCTCTTCCCAGCGCAAGGCATAGCCCACGGCGCGCTTCACTTCGACCCGGCGCGACTCGTCGTACTGCCTCACTCGTTGTACTCCTCCGCGGAAGACCAGCCATCGGCCTCCCGCTCGGAATCCGGTTGGGCTTCATAGGCTGCCCGGATGGCGGCGTATTGGGCTTCGCGAATGGCTCTGCGGATGGCCTCTCGGATAAACTGCGAGCGCCGCCTGGCGGTGGGCGCCAGCCGGGCGAGCGCCCGATAGGTGGTGTTGTCGAGCTGTATCAGAATGGACTTCATATGGAAAGGCGGCCGCGCGCCTCCCCGCCGCTAAGCAAACAGAGCCGTCCGCTTCCCCCTGCGCCAGCATCGAGAATGTGCAGGGGCGGGCCGGCAGGCCTGTCCTACTCCGTTACTGGGGTGCCATAAGGGACCAGGGTCTTGATGCGTTCAGCGCTCTCTACGCGGAAGATCTTCCACTGCTTGCCCACTCGCCGCACGAAGACCTGCTGGAGTTCGTTGCGGTCCTGGTAGACGTACTCTACCGAGATGCGGCCTTCGCCGGCCGAAGTCATCTGGGGCGCGGTGACGGCGATGCCCTTCACCTGGCGGTGGGCACCGGTCAGGTATTGGCGAAACCGCTCGACGCCCATCTCCTGGAGGTTCCGCTGCAGCAGGCCTTCCATCTCGCCGGTATAGCAATCGAGGTAGCGGCCCGGGTCGCCGGCGCGGGCCGCATCCACCATGCGCCATACCGCCGATTCCGGAGCGTCTTCCACAGCTGCGGGAGAGGACGGAGACGAGCCGCGCTGCTTGTAGACAAAGAAACCCAGCAGGCCCGCCATGAGCAGCGCGGTGAGCGCCTGCGGCACTCTCTTCTTGTTCACCGGCCGACCTCCCCGAAGGGTGGACCATCGCCGCTATTGGCCTTTGCACAACTGCGGCACCGTCCGCTCCCTGACGCTCGCGGCTCGGTTAGGGGATGCGAGGCGCGGGCGTGAGGGAGCACACCACAGCCGACCCCGGCGTGCTCCATGTTCGCGCTACCGTGCCTTCGCAATCATCAGCAGGTCCGGGGACGCTTGCAAGCGGGCTTTGCCTGAATCCTCAAGCCTTCTCTACTCTGGCCGGCGCAAGATGCTGAGGTCGATCTCCTTTTCGACGATGAACTTCCTCAGCCGAGGCAGGATCTGCTCCATGGCCTCGACATACAGTCGCTCCGCGGTGACCTCGCGCGCCTTTCGGTACTCTTCCGCCAGCTTGCTGAAGCGGTCCGCGTCGCCGCGGGCCTCGTTGGTCTTGCGGGCGCGGTAGGCTTCGGCCGCTTCCAGCATCTGTTGTGCCGCGCCGCGGGCGCGGGGCACCACGTCGTTGGCGTAGCCCTGAGCCTCGTTGACGATGCGGGCGGAATCGGCGCGGGCCCCGGCCACGTCGCGGAAGGCCTCAGCAACTTCGGCGGGAGGCGCCACCGTCTCGATGTTCACTGACGCCAACCGGACGCCCGCCTGATAGCGGTCCAGCAGCGCCTGTGCCCGCTCTCGCACCGCCTCCTGCACCTGCACCTTGTCCGTGGTCAGCAGGGAATCCACAGTGCGGCGGGCGGTCTCGCGCGCCAGTTCCGTCTCGACGGCGTCCCGCACCAGCACCTCGATGTTGGCGGCCCGGAACAGGAAGTCGGTGGCCGAGCTGACGCTGTACTGGGCCACGGCCCGCATCTGGATGATGTTCTGGTCGCCGGTCAGGAACTGGACCTGGAACGGCTGCGTGCGCCCGAGCGTCTCGTCGGCGGGTTCGCCGCCAACGACGGCGCGCCGCATCTCGTGCACCTTGAGCCTGTAAATGCGCTCGACCGGGTAGGGCAGGTGATAGTGAATGCCCGGGCCGACCGAGGGATTCACCACCCGCCCGAAGCGCGTCACGACTGCCTGGCGGTCGGGCGGGACCAGGTAGATGCCGCCGGCCAGGTACAGCAGCGCCGCAGCCGCCAGCAGGCGGCGCAGGGTGTGGCGGCGCGGTGGTCGCGCCTCGGCCGGCTCCACCGCCCTTCTTTCCGCTATTCGCAGGACCGTCGCCATTTACCGCCCCTTCCCTTTAGCCCAGTTACCAGTCGGCAGCCACAACTGCGCAATCTGCTGATTCACTTTGCCGATCCGCGGCCCTTGGTCAGCAGCCGCAGCAACTCGGAATCGGACGACAGCACGGCCGTGGTCTTGTCGTCCAGGATCTTCTTGTAGGCTTCCAGCGTGCGCACCAGCTTGTAGAACTGCGGATCGCGCGAGTAGGCCGTGCCGTAAATGCGCGTGGACTGGGCGTCGCCGTCGCCCTTGATCTTCTCGGCCTCGCGGTAGGCGGTGGAGAGGATCTCTTCCTGCTGGCGATCGGCCTGGGCGCGGATCTTCAGCGCCTGCTCCTCACCCTCGGCGCGATACTGGCGCGCGATCCGCTCGCGCTCGGCGCGCATCCGCGCGAACACGCTCTGCTTGTTCTGCTCGGGCAGGTTCAGCCGCTTGATGCGCACGTCCACCACGCGGATGCCGTATTGTTCCAGGGCGCGGGCGTCGGTCTTGTCGGTGAGCGTCTGCATCAGCTCGTCGGCGTGCAGGCGCTCGGGGTTGGCGCTGACCAGCGTCTCCAGCTCGTAGTTGCCCAGCGCCGCCGCCAGGCCCGACCAGACGATGTCGTGCAGGCGCATTTCGGCGGCGCTGGTGTCGCCCACGGTCTGGAGGAAGCGCCTGGGATCCTCAATCCGCCAGCAGACGTAGTTCTCGATCACCAGGTTCTTCTTGTCCTTAGTCAGGAACTCGGAGGGGCGTGGATTGTAGACCCGCAGGCGGCGGTCGAAGCGCAGCACGCCCTGGTAGGGCCACTTGGCGTAGAGGCCGGCCTGGGTCAGCGTCCGCACCGGCCGGCCGAACTGGGTGACGATGGCGAACTCGGTCTCGGGCAACGTGAACAGGCTCAGCCAGGCCAGCAGCGCCAGGCCGGCGAGTAGGGCCGCGGTTCGGTAGCGGTGTTTCATGGCACTAGTCCTTTGGGAACGGCGTTGGCGGCGACTGCTGCGGTGGCTGCTGCTCCAGCCCGGGCAGCAGCAGCTTCAGGCTCTGCGCATCAACGGCCAGCAACTGCCGCTTTCCCTTTCCATTGGTTTCCAGGATCAGCTTGTTGCGCCCGGGCAGCACCTGCTCCATGGTTTCCAGGAACAGGCGCGTTTGGGTGGGGCCAGGGGCGGCTTGATAGGCAGCCTGGGCCTGGACGAAGCGGCTGGCGTCGCCCTCGGCGCGCTGGGTGCGCCCCAACCGGTAGGCCAGGGCCTCCTCCAGGCGGCTGGCGGCCTGACCCCGCGCCAGCGCCACCTGCTGGTTGCGGTAAGCCTCGGCTTCGTTAATCAGCCGGTTCTTCTCCTCGAAGGCGCTGGAGACCTCGCGGAAGGCGTCCACCACTTCCAGCGGCGGGTGCACGTCCTGCAGCCGCACGCTCAGGACGCGGACGCCGGCCCGGTAGCGCTCCAGCCGCTTCTGCATCTCCTGGCGCGCCAGCGCCTCCAGCTCCAGGCGACCGGTGGTAAGAGCGATATCCAGCTCCGCCCGGCCGATGGCCGAACGGATGGCGCTCTCGGCCGCCGCCCGCAGTGTGGCTTCCGGGTCGGCCAACTGGAACAGGTAATCGTCGGCGGGCTCGATCAGGTAGTGGACCACGGCGTTGGTGGTCACCAGGTTCTGGTCGCCGCTCAGCATGAGTGCTTCTTCCAGCTTCTGCTGGTAGCGCCCGGTACGGTGAGCCACGTTCCACTCGTAGGCGGCCGGTTCCGGGATGTCGGTGGGGCGGGCGGCCGGGGCCACCGTGCGGAAGCCCATCTCCAACGCCCGCACCCGCCCGGCGTCCAGGCGGCTGACCTTCTCGATGGGCCAGGGCAGCGCATAGTGCAGGCCCGGACCGCGGTTGGGCAGCCGCTTGCGCCCGAAGCGCTGCACCACCGCCGTTTGCTGCGGGTCTAGCTGGTAGACGCCGCTGAGCAGCCACAGCGCCGCCACAACGGCCAGCCCCGGCTTCCAGAGCCGGCGGCGCTGCTGCCAGCCGTGTCGGAGGGCAGAAGCGGCGAACGCTTCCAGGAAATAAGCTGCGCCGCGCCCGGCTGCGGCCAGCGCAGCGGTCCAACGCCGCACAGGCGACGACGGCCGTCCCACCAGCGATTCCAACAGGGAGCGCTCGCGCAGCAGCCGCAGCGAGTTCATCATCACCAGGAACGAGGAACTCTGGTGGAAGGCGGCAGCCCCGATGGGCCCCAGCAGGCCGTAGGAAGCGGCGCTGACCGCGGCCGCGTTGGCTACCAGGGCAAACAGCCAGATGTTCTGCCGGACGGTCGCCAGCGCCTTACGGCTCACCTCCCTGGGCCAGGTAGACGATGTCGGCGGCCTCAGCGGTCACGTCCACGCTGGTGCCGCCCAGCGCCACACCCACGCTGGCGGCGGCCAGAGCGGGGGCGTCATTTATCCCGTCCCCCACCATGGCCACGCGGTAGCCGGCAGCCTGTAGGTGTCGCAGCTTCTCCAGCTTCTCTTCGGGCAGCAATTGTGCGTAGACCTCGGTTATGCCCGCCTGGCGGGCAATGGACTCGGCGTTACGCCGGCGGTCGCCGGTCAGCACCACGATTTTTTCCACGCCCATGGCACGCAGGCGGGCCACGGCTTCCCGGGCGCCGGGCCGCAACTGGTCCTGCAGGCCGAGCACGCCGAGGAGTTCGCCGTCGGCAGCGACCAACAGCGGCGTCTCGCCGTTCTCTTCCAGGCGGGCCAGGGCGGCCTCCGCTTCTGGCCCCACGGGCACCTGGCGGCGGGCGAACAACTGGGGATTGCCGACCAGGACCTGGCGCTGCCCGACACGCGCCAGCACCCCCAACCCGGGCATCGCCTGGAAGTCCTCGGCGGGCCTCAAGGTGAAGCCGCGCGACGCGGCTCCCTCCACCACGGCCCGGGCCAGCAGGTGCTCGGAGCCGCTTTCTGCCGCCGCCGCCGTTTCCAGCACTTCGTCGCCCAGGTGCCGGCCCATGGGTTGGATGGACGTCAGGCGCAGCGTCCCTTGTGTGAGCGTGCCCGTCTTGTCGAAGACGATGGCGTTGGACTGGGCCAGGGCCTCCACGTGCATCCCGCCCTTCAGCAGGATGCCGGCCCGCGCCAGGCGGGCGATGGCCGAAAGCATGGCGGCAGGTGTGGCCAGCACCAGCGCGCAGGGGCAGGCCACGATGAGCACGGCGGCCACCCGCACCCAGTCGCGCGTCAGCAGGAAGGCGACGGCGCCGGCGGCCAGCAGCAGCGGCAGGAAGAACCGGGCATAGCGGTCGGCCGCCCGCTCCACTGGCGCCTTGTTTTCCCGCGCCTCTCGCACTAGACGAACGATGCGCGCCAGCGCGCTGTCTTCGGCCCGGGCCGTGGGAGCGATCTCCAGCAGGCCCAGCGCATCGGCGCCGGCGTTGAACGTCCCGCCGTAAACGCGGTCGCCGGGCTCCTTCTCCACCGGGACCGCCTCCCCGGTCAGCGAGCTTTCGTCAACCGAGGTCTGGCCGCACAGCACCACACCGTCCAGCGGGATGCGCTCCCCCGGCCGCACCAGCACCACGTCGTCGTGGCGGATGTCCTCGGGGGTGACCTCTACCTCCAGGCCGTCGCGGCGCACTCGACCGCGCCGGGGCAACAGCGCCGCCAGCCGGGCGATAGCCACTTCCGTGCGTCCCACCGTGTAGGCCTCCAGACCCTCGCCGATCAGCATGATGAACATCGCTTCGGCGGCGGCCAGGTACTCGCCCACTGCCAGCCCGGCAATGGCCGCAATGGCAATGGCCAGATCCGCTGAAACCCGGCGCTCCAGCAGGCCGGCGATGGCGTTGTAGAAGACCTTGTACCCGGCCATCAAGGTGAGCAGGATGGCGGTGTCCAGGCCGAAGATGGTCTTGAACGTCCCCAGCCAGTTCAGCAGCAGCAGGACCCCAACTACTCCTGCGAAGGCGAAATACCCAACCGGCTGATGGGACTTCTCAGACATGGCAAGAAGGATCGAACCTGCGTGATCGCAGAATCTACCACAGAGAGAAGGGCAATTGTACAACCCCCTGGGCAGCTACTGGCGCGCTTTCCCGCCAGCCAAACCGCTTCCGCCCGCTTCAGCAGGCTCTGTGGAAGGAGTTTGACTTTCGGGAGACGCCGAAGTTATTGTCTACTGCTCAAAGGAATGGGCAGGTTTACTGCCTAGGAGTTGCGCCTTGGAAGCGGAGATGGAGTGGCATCCCCGATTTGGCGTGTTGCGCCTGAAAGGGGACATGCGACTGTGGGGGCGACCGGAACTGGAAGAGCAACTGCTGAAGACCTTCCAGTCAGGAATGCAGGACCTGGTCAATCAGCTTGTCTTGAACCTCGCTGGGATCACGACCCTGGATACGATGGGCATTACCGCGCTGATCCGTGTCCTGATCGAGTGCACCAAGCGCAGAATCGGGTTAAGGGTGGTGATGCCGTCGGGCGTTGCCGGTGAGTCACTGCGCCGCGTGCGCGTTTTTGAGCCCTGGCCTTCCTACAAAGACGAAGCTGCAGCGGTCCGCGCTGCCGGCGCCTGAAGCCTCTTCTGCTACCTGCCTTCTGTTGCCTGCCAGTGGTGATGATGTAGCGCCCGGGCTGCCACGGTGGGCCCGGGCATCCCGTTGCGGGCTGCCGGCACGGCGGCTTCAGTCGGGTTATGATGGCGGTTCGCGCATGGGCAAGCGAACGCGCCGGTTACCATCCTCGAAGGCGAGGCTGCCCACCTTGGTTGTTCCATGGGGGCTGACTGCCTTTCGCTGGCAGGGGGCTGCGATCGCCGCCCTGGTGCTGGCCGCCTTCTGGAATTCGCTCGACGCGTCCTTCCATTTCGATGACTGGTCCCTGTTCAGCGACCCTTACCTGGCCGGCCCAGGTGTCGGGTGGAAGCTATTCCGCCCCGCGCAGACGCGCCCGCTCGCCTTCTGGACATTCCATCTGAACTACCTGGCGGGCGGGATGAGCCCGCTGGGCTATCACTGCGTCAATGTCCTGCTTCACGCTGCCAACTCCGTCCTGGTGTTGTGGATTGCCCGGCGTCACCTGCCTCCCCTGGCGGTCTTTCTCGCCGCCGGGCTGTTCGCCGTCCACCCCCTGCAGAGCGAGGCGGTCACTTATGTCTTCGCCCGCTCTTCGCTGTTGGCCACTTTCTTTGCGCTGCTCTGCTTCGTAGCTTTTCTCCGACGACGCTACGTGTGGAGCGTTGCCGCCTTCGCGCTCTCCCTGCTGGCCAAGGAGGAGACGGTTGCGCTGCCGGCCTTTCTGCTACTCTATGACTACCTGTTCGTGACCCGGCAGGACGCCGGCTGGGTAGCCGGCCGAAGGTGGTACTACGCGGCCCTGCTGGCCTGCGCCGGGCTGGCCGCCGCACGCCTGTTCTATGTACTGCATTCGCTGCCCGACCCCGGTGTCGGGTTTCGCGTCAGGGGCGTTTCTCCCACCGTTTACGCGCTGAGCCAGCCGCGGGTCATCTGGCGCTACGTGCGCCTGGTGGTGCTGCCCGTGGGCCAGAACCTGGACTACGACTTGCGGCCATCCGCCTCCCTGCTCAACCCACCCGGGACGCTGATCGCCATCCTCGCCCTGGCTGGCTTGCTGGTTACGCTTGCCGTACTGCTCCGGCGGGAGGCCAGGAGCGCAGGCCCTGCTCCGGGCTTCGAGACCGGCCAGCCCTGGGCTGCCCCTGCCTTTTGGGCGCTGGGGTTCTTTCTGCTGCTGGCGCCCAGTTCCAGCATCATCGCGCAGAGCGACCTGATCTTCGAGCACCGCACTTACCTGCCCCTGATCAGCCTAGTTGTGGCCCTGGCGTGGGCGCTTCACCGGGGGTTGCAGCGCGTGGCAGCGCCCGGGATCAGGGTAGGCGCGGTGGGGCTGCTCCTGGGCACCTGTGCGGTGGGCACGATGGCTCGCAACCAGGTCTGGGCCACCGAGCTTTCGCTCTGGAGCGATGTAGTCCGGAAGTCCCCCAACAAGGGCCGACCCTACATCGGGCTGGCGCGCGGTCTGGCCGAAGCCCACCGCGGGCGGGAAGCGCGCCGGGCCCTGGAGCGGGGCGTCGAACTGGATCCTGCCAATCACGAATTGCACACCAACCTTGGCGTGCTGTTGCTCGAGGAAGGAAACGCCAGCAAAGCCCTAGAGCACTTCCGCCGCGCGCTTCAGCTCGACCGGCAGACCCCCGAGGCGTGGAACAATATCGGGGCCGCGCTCTACCAGTTGCAGGACCGGGAGGAAGCCATCGCCACCTTCCGCCGCGCGCTTGCCCTGTCGCCCTGCTTCTACAACTCCCGCCGCAACCTGATGATGGCGCTGTCCGAAGCAGGCCGGAAGAACGAAGCGCTGGAGGCGGGGAAGCTGCCGGCCGGCTGTGTCGTGCTCCCCGACCAGGCGCGCGACCTGGAGGAGTACCGCAGGCAAATAGCTCAGTCGGCAGCAGGCAGTCGGCAGTAGGCAGGAGGCAGTAGGCAGCGCGGAATGCGGGATGCGG
>CAYVGN010000110.1:0-8680 GCA_964451215.1 uncultured Acidobacteriota bacterium | reverse complement strand
CCGGCTCGGCGAGGCCTTCCGCGAATTGGCCGACCACTTCGACGGCCAGGTCCGGGGCGCCCTCGAAGAAACGTTCCCGGTCGGCGGCCGGCAGCCGGGTTGCGGAGATAAAGGAGATATCCGGAGCGCGCACCACGTCCGGATCGCGGGCGAGTACTACGCCCAGCTCGGTTCCGGCGATCCCCAGATGCTTTTGCTCGACAAACGTGACCAACCACGAGGTTAGCCTGCCGACAATCTGCGCGTGCTCAATCCCCACCGGCGCCATCTCCAACACCTCTCCCCGAACCAGTTCAACCCGCTGGTCGCCGCCTATTTCCCAGAGTTGTTCCGCGGTCATCAGCGTCTTGGTTTCACCCATGTCGGGAGTATAGCACCGGGCACATCCGGGGCGTGGACCGGCTACAGTTCGAGGAAATTGGCCAGGAGCTGTTTGCCCACGGCGGTGAGGATGGACTCCGGGTGGAACTGCACGCCTTCGACCGCCAGGCGGCGGTGGCGCAGGCCCATAATGAGCCCGTCGGCCGTCGTCGCGCTGATTTCCAGTTCTTGGGGCAGGCTCTCGCGCTCGACGATCAGCGAGTGGTAACGCGTCGCGGGGAAATCCTGGGGCAGGCCCCGGAAAAGCGTGCGCCCATCGTGGTGGATCCGGCTCACTTTGCCGTGCATCAGGTAGGGCGCCCGGATCACCCTTCCGCCGAACGCCTCCCCGATCGCCTGGTGTCCCAGGCACACGCCCAGGATGGGCTTTTTTTGGGCAAAGCGGCGGACCAGGTCAATGCTGATGCCGGCTTCGCGCGGCGTGCCCGGCCCCGGGGAGATCACGATGCGCTCGGGATTGAGGCTCTCAATTTCTTCGAGCGTCACCTGGTCGTTCCGCCGCACCACCGGCTCCTGGCCCAGTTCGCCCAGGTATTGCACCAGGTTGTAAGTGAACGAGTCGTAGTTATCGAGAAGGAAGATCATTGCACAGTGTTCAAGAAGTCCAAGACCAGAGGCGTGCAACCTGAAACCTACAACCCCTGGCGGGCGATTTCGATGGCGCGGAGCAGGGCGCGGCCCTTGTTCATGCACTCCTCGTATTCGCGAGCGGGGACGGAATCGGCCACAATGCCGGCGCCGACCTGCACGTAGGCCGTCCCGCGGCGCACCACCATGGTGCGGATGGTGATACAGGAGTTCATGTTGCCGGAAAAATCCAGATAGAGGACGCTGCCGCCGTAGACGCCGCGGCGCGTCGGTTCCAGCTCCCGAATGATCTCCATCGCGCGCACCTTGGGCGCTCCGGTGAGCGTGCCCGCCGGGAAGCAAGCGGCCAGCGCGTCGTACATGTCCAGGTCCCGGCGGAGCGTGCCGCGGATGTTGGAGACCAGGTGCATGACGTGAGAATAGCGCTCCACAAACATCAGGTCCGTGACCCGCACTGAGCCAAACTGGCAGACCCGGCCGACGTCGTTGCGTCCCAGGTCCACCAGCATGATGTGCTCGGCGCGTTCTTTCTCGTCCGAAAGCATCTCCTGTTCCAGGCGCCGGTCTTCCTCCTCGGTGGCGCCGCGCGGGCGGGTGCCGGCGATGGGTCGGTATTCCACCTCGCGGCCCTGGACCTTCACCAGCATCTCCGGCGACGAGCCGAGGACGGTGTCCCGGCCAAGCTGGAGATAGAACATGTAGGGGGAGGGGTTCACCATGCGCAGGGCGCGGTAGACGGAGAACGGCGGCGCCGACAGGCTTGCCTGGAGGCGTTGCGAGAGCACCACCTGGAAAATGTCGCCAGCGGCGATGTATTCCTTGGCGCGTTCCACGGCGCGCTGGAAATCAGCGCGCGGGAAATTCGAGCGCAAGCTCAGCGGCGCCCGCCGCCGCTTCTCGTCCCTCGCCGGGGTCCCGCGGGCCAGCAGCCTGTCGATGCCCTCGATCTCGGCCCGAGCGGCATGGTAGCTGGCTTCCAGGGCGCGCTTCACCCCGCCCCGTGCAACGGACACCTGGTCGCGAAATACGTTGGAGATGATGAAGATCTGGTGCTTGACGTGGTCGAAAACCAGCAGGTTGGAAAAGAACATCAGTACCGCGTCGGGCATGCCCACATCGTCGGCAGGCGGCGCGGGCACCCGCTCGAACTGGCCCACCAAGTCGTAGCCGATGTAGCCCACCGCGCCGGCAGAGAAAGGAGGCAGGCCGGGCACCGGCACGGGGCGGTACTGCGCCGTGATTTTGCGGAGCAGATCGAGCAGGCGGCTGCGGCGGCGCTGCCGCCCGCGGTTCTCCAGCTCCAACTCCTCTCCCCGCGCCCGCAGAACCAAGTAGGGATCAATGCCGAGGAAGGTGTAGCGCCCGACCCGCTCGCCGCCCTCCACGCTCTCCAGCAGGAACGAATAGCGGCGGCCGCGAGCCAGGCGCAGGTAGGCGGAAACCGGCGTCAGCATGTCCGCCAGCACCGGCTTGTAGACGGGGATGACGTTACCCTTGCCGGCATATTCCAGGAAGGTCTGCAGGTCAGGAGTCAGCACGGCGGCGTGCCTCCTCCGCCCCGGCCGCCGGGGAGGCAGCCGCCTCCGCCAGCGCCTGGCGGGCGGCCCTTGCCATGACTGCGCGGGGCGCCTTTGCTCTGGTCCACAACTCAAATTGTCCTGCCGCCTGCTCTAGGAACATTTCCAGCCCCGGGATCACCTGCACGCCACGGCGGCGCGCCATCTGCACCAGGCGGGTCTCCACCGGGCTGTAAACTGTTTCCAACAGCAGCGGCGCGTTCAGTTCGCCGGGAGAAAAGAAACAGCTCTCAGTGTCGGGGTACATGCCCAGTGGGGTGGCGTGGACAATGGCGTCAAACTTCTCACCGGAGAGCGAGTTGCGTTCGACCGTCTCGCCTCCGATCTGCTCGGCCAGCGCGACCGCCTGTTCCTGCCGCCGGGAAACCACCACGACGCGGGCCTTGCGGCGGGCCAGGGCGAAGGCCGCAGCGCGGGCGGCGCCGCCGGCGCCGGCTACCAGCACGCGAGCCCCTCGCAACCGCAGCCGCTTCTCCAGCGGCACGATCACCCCGGCCATGTCCGTGTTGTACCCGTACAGCTTCTTTCCACGCCGCACGATGGTGTTGACGGCGCCCACCTCGCGCGCCTCCGGTTCCACCCAATCGGCCGCCCGCGCGATGGCCTCCTTGTGGGGGATGGTGACGCTGAAGCCGGAGAGCCGGAAGGCCGGCAGCGCTTCCAGGAAGTCCTCCAGCAACTCGACCCGGAAGGGCAGGTAGATGGCGTCGCGGCGGGTGCTGACGAAGGCCGCGTTGTGCACCTGGGGTGAAATGGAATGGGCAAGGGGATTGCCGATCACGCCGTAGACGGCCGTCCGGGCCGAGAGGCGGGAGACGCGGTAGCGCGCGAGCAATTCCGCGCCGGGCAACTGTCCGGGAGCCACCGCCTGGCCGGCCGACAGGGCGGCGTAGGTGAACGGGGCGCCGCAGGTCAACGCCAGCACCCGGGTCGGCAGGCCCAGTTCCCCCATGGCGAAGGCCACCACCTTGCCGGGCACCGCCCGGTTGAGGCCCAGCAGCGCGGCGTTATCCCTCTGGCGGTTGCTGACCGCGGCGACCTTGTAGAAGTCAGCGGGGAAGGCCCTGAGCCGCCGCAGCGCAGCAAGCGGCTCTTCGGGGGTTTGGCGATAGTCGTGGAATGAGACCAGCAGGCGAGCCGGACCCCGCAGCCTGGCCACTGCCGCGCGTCCCGCTCGCTCGGCCGATTCGATTTCCAGGTCCAGAATCTCGGCTCCAGCGCGACCGCACTCCTCCAGGATACGAAGCTGCTGCTCCAGCGTGCCCGCGTACATTCCACCGGCAGGTACGCAGCGGAGCGTGGCGATGGCCGGAATGCGGGCTCGCCGCAGCAAGCGGACAGCGTCGGGGGCCTGGACCGGGTCAGCCAGATAATCGAGGCGCAGTTCGACGAAGCGCTGCGCCGCCGGCTTCGTCTGGCAGGCCAGGCGCAGGGCCTCGCCGACACTGACTGGTGCCAGGCTCCAGCAGATCTTGGGCAGCCGCGCCATAGTGCAATAAGCTTCAACCCCTTGAGGCACAAAGGGATCGGCGCACAATGCAGTCCGTATCTTTACGTCTGGGCGCCAGAGAAAGCCACATGGCCCGGGGCGGCCATATTTCCGTGCGGCGCGAAGCGCTCACGCTAGCATATCCGGGGGTTTCTTTCCAGTAACCTCAGCGCCATTGACTCAGGCTTGCCGGTTTGCTAGTGTCCGCCCTATGAAGCGAGCACTCGCGGCAGTCCTGGTGTGGTCTTGTTGTCTCGTTTGCCTTGCGGTGGCCCAGGCGCCCTCCCAGGTGGCCCAGCCCGCGGCGGTCGTCCCGGCGGCAGAGCTAGCCGGCTACAGCAGCCTCTATTGCGGTGGCTTCATCACCGACCGCAACATCCAGACCGGCCTGTTCATCAAGGCGGGCGAGGAGGGCGGCATAAAGAACGAGTTCATCCCGGGGGACATTGTCTACCTGAGCCACGGTGCGGGTTGGATTGTGAACCCCGGCGGCGAGTACATGGTGCTTCGCCCGCGGAGGGACATCACCAAGATCGAGGTCTTCCCGGGTCAGCGCCGGCTCCTGGAAGCGCTGGGGACCGTGTACGCCGAGGTGGGACGCATCAAGGTGAACATAGTCCACGAGCAGTCAGCGACCGCGCAGGTGCTGCACGCCTGCGAATCCATCTCGGTGGGCGACATCGCGGTTCCTTTCAGCGTAAAAGCAGCGCCGCCGCTCAAGCCCTCGGCTGCCTTCGATCCCTTCGCCCCACCCACCGGCAAGGTCAACGGCACGATCATCAGCGGGCGCGAGTTTGCACAAACCTTCGGCCTCCGCGATTTCGCCTACCTGGACATCGGCAGCAAAGAGGGCGTGGCTGTGGGCCAGTATTTCCGGGTCTACCGGCCCTTTGAGAACTCTGCGCGCGACCGCTTCCGGCCCTTCTACCAGCAGTATCCGGAGAAGATCATGGGGCAGCGCTTCGGCCTGAACCTGACGCTGGCCGAGCAGCGGATGCTTCCCCGCGATGTGCTGGGCGAGATGGTGATCGTCCACGTGGAGGGCCGTTCGGCGACCGGGATCTTTACCGTGGTGCGCAGCGCGATCTACGTCGGCGATCAGGTGGAACTGGAGTAATCCCCGGCCCGTTTTTCCGAGAATATCTGGGCGGAGAATTTCTGCAGGTGGGCGCCGGAACACCAGGCGTTCCGCGACAGCCCCGCCTTCACACAGGTTTCCTCCAGGAACTCTCGCGCATCCCAGCCAAACCGCTCGGCCACCTGGGGCAGCAGTACTCCGTGATTCCGGCCCTGGGAGACATAGAGGCCGTCGCGGCCGATCACGATCTGCCTCTCGGCCTCGCGGTAATCCAGGTCGGTGAGGGGCGAGAGGACCGAGATCTCGATCTCCACCTCGTCCAGCTCATCCTCGCTGACCGGCGGGAAGCGAGGATCGTAGAGGGCGGCGGAAGTGGCAGACTCGATCACGGCCCGGTAAAGGGGTTCGCGGGAGTGAATCTGGCCTATGCACCCGCGCAGCAAGGAGTGCTTGTGCAGGCTGACAAAGACCCCGGCTGGCTGGCAGAGACGGGCGCTTGGCGCCGGCACCCGCAGCACCCGCCCTTCGGTGGCGGCAATCACCGACTGGCGCGCCAACTGCAGCAGCCAGGCCTGCTCCCGTTCATCGAGCGGTTCTTCCACCTCGGCTCACATCCAGCCCGGGCCACTTCCCAGCGGCTCGCAACTCAAACTCCAGGGGGTCCGTTCCGGCGCGGCCTCCGCCGCCTCAGCGGATGGCCGGACCCTGCTCGGGCCGGTTCAAGACCTGCAGGCGGCCCCGCCTGCTTTCCTTCACGCTCTGGTCAATCTGCCGCCAGAACTTGCGAAAATAGCCGGCTGCCGAAGCCACCGCAAACAACACCACCAGCCACAGCGCGACCCGGCCCCAGGGCCGAATTGCTTCGTAACGGAGCCCCATCAGGATCAGCACCACCGCGATCACCTGGCTCACCATCTTGGCCTTGGCCAGATCCGAGGCTTGGATGGTGAAACCCTGCGCGGACGCGATGTTGCGCAGGCCGGAGACCGCAAACTCGCGGCCGATGATGATCACTGCCATCCAGGCCGGAACGGCGCGCAGTTCCACCAGCGAAATGAAGGCGGCGGAGATGAGCAGCTTGTCGGCAACCGGGTCCAGCAGCGTGCCCAGCGTCGTGATCTGCCCCCGGCGGCGAGCCAGGAAGCCGTCCAGCGAGTCGGTGGCCGCCGCCACCAGCATGATTGCGCTGGCCCACAACTCCTTGCCGGAAACATTGCGCGTTAGCAGGACAGCCAGCAGGAGCGGAACCAGGAAAATCCGGGAG
This sequence comes from uncultured Acidobacteriota bacterium, assembly GCA_964451215.1. Lineage (GTDB taxonomy): Bacteria > Acidobacteriota > Terriglobia > JAJPHL01 > JAPKYU01 > CAYVGN01. The sequence goes on along the minus strand of CAYVGN010000110.1, from coordinate 2,303 downwards.
ATCGTGAGGGCGTTCGGGAGATTCATCGGAGCCGGCTTGCTCTCAACCTCGCCAATCTTATCAGAGGGCCTCGACGCCAGCAACGAGCCACAGGCGCCGGCCGGCGAAGCAGCTTCAGGCCACTGTTGAGCGATCCGACTTGCGAAAAAGAAGAACCGGGGCCCGAATTCTTGGTGAACCCTAGATCCATTCCAGCGAAGGGCCAGACAGGGCTAACTCGTTAACGGTTGAAGGGAACCGCAGGTTCACGGGGGCTCTCCCTCGGCGTCGGCGGAAATGCCCCCGGGAGTTGTCGCTTTCGCCCCGGCGTTTTCGCGCAGACTTTCCCACGGCCTGACAAGACATTGATCTACCGCGCCTTACACTGAAGACCCCAGCGACTTTGCCGGGGGAGCAGCATACTTGCGAAGGCGGCGCAGGACGGATTCGGCAACTTCCGCCTCCACCTCCACCCGGCCGTCAGCGAATTCCCGGCGCAGAACCCGGGCGTGCTCGTGCAGATAGGACAGGGCGCTCCCGGCGGTCTGAGGAAAGCAGAAGCGGGCGACCGTAACCGGGTCGGTTTGGAGGCGAGCGTCCAGGGCGGTTACCAGCCGGTCCAGGTTCTCTCCGGTCATCGCAGATACGGCGCAGGCACCGAAGGGACCACCAAGCCCGTCGCGCTCCTCAGGTGTCAGCAGGTCGATCTTGTTCAGCACCCGGAGGCGAGGTTTGCCAGCGGCCCCCAGCTCTTCCAGTACTTTCACCACGTGGCGGTCCTGCTCCTCGCGGATGGGTGAGCGCGCGTCGGTGACATGGAGAATCAGATCGGCCTCCTGCACCTCCTCCAGGGTGGCACGGAAGGCTTTAATGAGCGTGGTGGGCAGATTGCGGACGAACCCGACGGTATCGGAAAGCAGGGCGCGGCGCCCGCTGGACAAGGGCAAGACACGCAGCGTCGGGTCGAGCGTGGCAAACATCTGCGGCGAGGTGTAGACCCCGGCGCCGCTGAGGCGGTTGAACAGCGTGGACTTGCCGGCATTGGTGTAGCCCACCAGGGCCACAACGGGCAGCGGCACCGCCGCCCGCTTGCCGCGCTGCTGGCCGCGTTGGGCGCGCACCCGCTCCAGAGCCTCATTCAGCCGGACGATCCGCTGGTGGATGCGGCGACGGTCCATCTCCAGCTTTGTCTCGCCCGGACCGCGAGTACCAATGCCGCCGCCTAGCCGCGACATCTCGCGCCCGCGCCCGGCCAGCCGGGGCAGCAGGTAGTTCAACTGCGCCAGTTCCACCTGCAACTGTCCCTCGCGCGTGCGCGCGTGGCGGGCGAAGATGTCCAGGATGAGCTGGGTCCGGTCAACGACCTTGCAGTCCAGTGCCTTTTCCAGGTTGCGGAGTTGGGTGGGCGATAGTTCGTGGTCAAACACCACCAGGTCGGCGGAGGCAGCCGATACCCACGCTACCAGCTCCTCGAGTTTGCCGCGGCCGACTAACGTCCCCGGCTCCGGGGCCTCCCGCCTCTGCAACGTGGACTGCAGCACCTCAGCGCCGGCGCTGGCCGCCAGTTCCTGCAACTCGACCAGCGACTCCTCGGCGTCCAGCCCTATGGTTCCCTGTGTCCGGTGCGACGTTTTCAGCTTGAGCCCGACGAGGATGGCCTTCTCTCGGCCTTCGCCGGTCCGGTGGCTCTGCTCGCTGCCTGGATCCTTCAATCGAATAGGCTAGCCCTCGGCAATCTCGGTCTGGGATGGCGATGGTGCCGTCGGATCCGGGCTTGGCCCGCCCGGAGCGTTGGGGGTTGCTCCGCTGGCTCCCGCCGACGGCGCCTTCATCGTCACTACCGTTGAGATGGCGTGCTTAAAAATCAGCTGCTCCTGATTGTTGTTCTCGAGAATCAGCGAGTACTTGTCGAAGCTGCGGATCCTCCCCGAGAGCTTGACCCCACTGACCAGGTAAATGGTGACGTGAACCTTGTCCTTGCGCGCGGTGTTAAGGAATGAATCCTGAATGTTCTGAGGCGGCTTATCCATGCTGCTCTCCCATGTTCTCCATTCCCGAACTCCATTCTACTTCCGCCGCAAGGGCAGGGCAAGGACGCGACTGGAACCGTGTCGTTGGCATAGGAATTGTCCGGCCGACTTAGCACAGGCTCTATCCGCTCTCCGGCGGGTCTGGAGCACGCTGAGCAAGGCCTCCGGCGCATGAGCTCTGCGCGGCGTGTGATTGCCGCCCCGGGCTTTGCGCGTCAGCACAGCCGGGCGCAGGGCCTGCTCCGGCCGCGAATTGGTGGGCTCCAGGCCGGAGTAATAGAGAAACGTGGAGAT
>CAYVGN010000109.1:6402-8680 GCA_964451215.1 uncultured Acidobacteriota bacterium | reverse complement strand
TAAGAGACAGCACGCCGCCAGCAGGCGCGCGGCTTCGAGCCCGGCTTCTGCCCCGACCCCAGGTAACGGCACCGGGCAGGGAGGCAACCCCGCGAGCGCGCAAGAATACGGCGCGCACTGAAGGCGCGCCCTACGTAGGGCCCGGCTTTAGTCCGGGCCGTATTCTTGCTGGCGGCCTCTGGCCGGCGCAGCACCGTTGACAGGCGGCGGAGGGCGGGATAGCGTGGGTCGCTTCCCGCGCCATGTCCACCTCGACGCAACCGCTTCCACCACCCAGGACGCCGCTGACCGGGAACCAGGTGCGGGGCTTCTGGGCGGCGTGGGGCGGCTGGACGCTGGATGGGATGGACTCGTTCATCTACGCGCTGGTGATGGTGCCGGCGCTGCGCGACCTGCTGCCCCGCTCGGGCATCCCCGCCAGCGACGCCAACGTGGGCTTCTACGGCGGCCTGTTGTTCGCTCTTTTCCTGGTGGGCTGGGGACTGTCGCTGCTGTGGGGCCCGGTGGCCGACCGCTTCGGCCGGGTGCGTACCCTCATGCTGACCATCCTCTGCTACTCGCTGTTCACCTTTCTGGGCGCCGTTTCCACCAGCCTCTGGCACTTGGCCGCGTTCCGCCTGCTGGCCGGGGTCGGCATCGGCGGCGAGTGGTCCATGGGCGGCACATTCGTGGCCGAGGAGTGGCCCGAGGAGCGGCGGAAGATGGGCGCCGGCTACATGCACACCGGCTACTATTTCGGCTTTTTCCTGGCCGCGCTGGCCAATTACCTGATTGGCAGCAGGTACGGCTGGCGGGCCATGTTCGCGGTCGGCGGCACCCCGGCTCTGCTGGTGGCCTTCATCCGCTACGGCGTCACCGAACCCAGGCGCTGGGAGGACCGCATGGCGCAGATGGGCCAGACCTGGTCCATGCGGCGGGCGCTGTTTACCTTGTTCTCGCCCGAATACCGCCGGCGCACGCTGTTGAACTCCACCTACCTGCTGGTTTCCATCGCCGGTCTGTGGGCGGGCTCCGTGTACGTGCCCACGGCGGTCATCTACCTGGCCGCCCGCGCCGGGTGGGCCGAGAGTCAGGGCCTGCGGCTGGCCTCCTACGCCACCATGCTGCTGGCTGCTGCCACTGTTCTGGGCTGCCTGGCGTTGCCGCCTCTGGCCGAGCGCTGGGGCCGCCGCGCCACCCTGGCGCTGTACTTCGCCCTGATGTTCGTCTCGATCGCGCTGGCCTTCGGCTACGTGTTCTACCTGGCGGAAGCAGCGCTGGCCTGGTTCTTTCTCTGCCTGTTCTCCCTCGGGGTCGGGGGCGCGAACTTCGCCATGTACACGCTCTGGCTGCCCGAGCAATACCGCACGGAGTGCCGGGCCAGCGCCTTCGCCTTCGCCACCTCCGTCGGTCGCTTCGTGGGGGCCGGTATCACCTTCCTGGTGGGGGCGGGGGTGGCGCATTTCCAGACCATCGGCATCCCGGTGGCGCTCACCTCGCTGGCTTTCCTCGTGGGGCTCCTGCTGCTTCCCTTCGGCGTGGAAACCCAAGGCCGGGCCCTTCCCGCTTAGCTTCCGGCGCCCCCGGCGAGTATTGATTCCTGCATAAGTAATGTCCGCTTCGCACGGGGCGGAAGCGGCTGCTGCCGTTGTTCAAAAAAGAAACGGGACGAACATCTTGGTCTGCTTCATATAGTCGCGATAGGCGACGCCGAAAAAGCGCAGGTTCTCGGCCTCCTCCACCTTAGCAGTCGCTGTCAGAAAGATAGTGGCCGCCAGAACAAGGACTCCGCCCGGCCATGACAGGTTCTTGAAAAAGACTCCCCACGCCAGAAAGAGCAAGGAACTGTAAATAGGATGGCGAATATACTTGAAGGCACCCACTGTCACCAACGCGGTCGTCTTCTCAATCCACAACAGTGGCACATCCTGTTCCCTCCTGCTATCCGGTTTACCGACCGTGCGCAACAGACGGACGCCATGCAAAACCAGAAATGCCGAGGCAGTCAACAACAGCCAGGAAATGACCTGGTGTATGGCGAAGGGATCGTGAAACCAGCGTCCCACATTCAGCAAGATCAAGGCCAGGATAGACTCCCAGGCGAAGAATCGGTAGAAGCCGTGAGAATGGGGAGCACGTAGCGAGGCCCTCGAGACATAGGCAAGGCCCCCCGTCACAACGGCGAAAATGACCAGTTTGAGCATGAACCACTCCAGCGCCGCCTGCTCGATCGCCGATTGTGTGGTGCCTTAACCGAATCGAGCGCCGGTGATGTCGTTCAGGATCGTACATGTAGGGG
>CAYVGN010000109.1:652-6302 GCA_964451215.1 uncultured Acidobacteriota bacterium | reverse complement strand
ACCACAAGGGTTGCCCCTACAACGGGCGACCACAAGGGTCGCCCCTACAACGGGCAACCACAAGGGTTGCCCCTACAACGGGCAACCACAAGGGTTGCCCCTACAACGGGCGACCACAAGGGTCGCCCCTACAACGGGCGACCACAAGGGTCGCCCCTACGTTGCTGCCGGCAGGGTCTTGATCCCGTAGCGCCGGGCTTCCCGCTCCATCAGGCGGGTCAACTCCGATTTGGTTTCCTGCGGCAGCCGGGAGGGAATGTATTTCTCGACCAGGCGCGCCACCTCCCGCGCGGCGCGCTCCCTCAAGGTCAGGTGGCCTTTCTCAAGCCAGCGGACCCGGTGGGCGCGGTCTATGACCGCGCCCGGGAAAGTGATTTCCTGGTGCAGGTGGCGGCGGGTGTGGTCGGCGATCAGCAGGTGCTTCTCCCGCAGCAACTCCTCAAGAATGGGGATGGCCGGGAAGTCTTCCCGCGGCTCGATGCCGCGCAACAGGCGGTAGGTCATGCTGCAGATCTCGTTGTCCACTACCAGCTTTTCCAGGCTCTGGCAGCTCTCGAAGTCCAGCATTCCGGGACCGGAGATGCTGTTGATTCCCGACAGGGCCGCCAGCACCGCGCCCATCGCGGTCTCCAGCCCCGCCTGCGCGTCCAACTGCTTGGCGTCGCTGAGAGCGATGTAGCCCTGGGTCGGCATGCCCAGGCGCTTCCCGATTTCGCTGTTGGCGCAATCCAGCATCATGGTCTCCACCGCGCCCATGGGCGTGGTCTCAAACCGCACGTCGAAGATGGCCGGCGAGCCGCCGTACAAGATGGGATGGCCCGGGTTCACCAGTTGGCTGATGACCACCCCGCTCAGGTTCTCGGCCGTCTGCTGGACGAGGCTCCCCACCAGGGTCACCGGGGCCACGAACCCGGAAAGCGGCATGGACACCAGTTCCACGGGAATCCAGCAGCGGGCGCAGTCCAGCAGGTTCTGGCTGGTCACGTCGCTCCACTTGACCGGCGCGGTGGGGCAGCAGGAGAAGATGGTCAGCGGCCTGGCCCGTAGCGCCTGCTCGCTCCCGCGAACGGCTACCTGCAGGTCCTTCATGAGCTGGAACGACTCGACCGTGAAGGCCCCGGTCACCACCGGCTTCTCCCCGTAAAGCAGGCTCAGGTAGAGCCGGTAGCTGTCGGAGATCTCCTCGGGAACGTCGCTGGGAATCAGGGCGGTGCTTTGCGAGGCGATGTGCTCCAGGCCGCTGGTCACCTGCACGTAGCGGATATAGTCGGCCGTGGTGGGCCGGCGCATCTCGCCGGTCGGGCTGTCCAGGATGTTGAGCGCCGCCGAGCCGGGGGTGAAGTACACGTTGTCCCCGGCGAAGTCGTGCGTTTCGTTCCCCAGAGTATCGTAGAGCTGGAAAGAGCGGGGGACGGTTCCCAGCGCCCGGTCAATGATCGCTTCGCTGAGGCGGGCGTGCCACTTCCCTTCGTCCACTTCGGCGCCATGGTCGGCGAGCAGGGCCAGCACCGGCCGGTTGTGGATCTCCACGCCCAGCTTCGCCAGCACTTCCCGCGCTTCCGCGATGATTCTCTCGATCAGTTCCTCTTCCAGCAGCCTGAGTGTCGGTCTCATTTTGTTGTTCCAGCCGGGATCCTGTCAGCCGGGACCTCCCTTGCGGACCCCTGCGCGGCCGATACGATACACCAGACCACGTCCGTTCGGATGGCTCACCACCGGCGCAAAGCGCTCCCTGGAATCGAACTGGCTGCGTGCTGCTCCGGTCCGGCGCAGTAACGGGGAAAGGGGCTTGACAGGCGTGGTATTCTATAGCTAGCAGGGATTGCGGTTGACGTAGTAGAATAGCGACAGCCGGAGGGCGCGCAGACGCCGCTCACGGTTCTCTTTGAAAACCAGATCAGGCGCCAGTTCCGGGGGCCAGAAAAAGGGCCTGTTAGCGCCTTGGTAGCTAACACCTAACTCCCTGAAGGGCCGGGAGTTAAATGCCAAAAAGGGCGTGTTAGCGTTAGCAGCGAGGGGGCCATTTGTGACTTCTGGCTCCATTTTTCGCCCCCTCGGAACAGCTTGGTGGCAGGCCAGGATCGGCGCTAGGATGCCCTGGACAGGGTCTGATCCAGCGATGCGCGCTCGTCATCTGTACGCAGCAATCCTATCTGCGCTCACCTGTGCGGTTGCCTGTTCGGCGCAGGAATGGGAGATCGGGGCGGCCGCCGGATACGGCATTTACAGAAACGCCAGCATCTACGCGCCCGCCGGGAAGGCCACGGCCGGTTTCCGAAACAGATACGCGCTCAGCGCCCTGATCGGCGACGACATGCACGAGCACGTCGCAGGCGAGTTCCGTTACACCTATCAGGACGGCGACCCGTTCCTGGCCGCAGGCGGCGCCAAGACGAATCTTCAGGGCCAGTCGCACGCCTTCCACTACGACGTGCTCTTCCACGCGCGCGGGAGGCGCAAGAAGGTTCGCCCCTATGTGGCGGTGGGCATCGGCGCAAAGTTTTACGTGGTGAGCGGGCCCGAGAACCCCGCTCAGCCGCTCAGCAGTATCGGGGTGCTGAGGTCCAACGATGAGGTCAAGCCGGTGGTGACGGCTGGCGGCGGGGTGAAGGTCCACATCAGCCGCCGGGTCGTTGTGCGGCTCGATTTCCGCGACTATATCACCCCGTTCCCGAAGAAGGTCATCGCGCCGGCGCGGCTGGCGACCGCCCGCGGCATCTTCCACCAGTACACGCCCCTGCTGGGGCTCAGCTACGTTTTCTGATGCCCGGACACCGAGCTGGTGCGCGCCACCATCGCGGAGCCGGACTGATGCCGGGCACCAGCCGGCCCCCGGTGGGTGCGGTCACACCGCCGGGCCCCGGGTTGGTGCGGTCGCACAGCCGGGCCCGAGGGCGCGGGCCCGCGCGGCTCACCCCTTCTTTCTTGCCTTTCCTTGAGCCGCGGCTTTCTGCTCCCGCACGAACGCCAGGTACTCGACGAACTTCTCGCGAACGTTCGTGTCCAGTTGGCCTGCGTTTAGCGGCTGGCGCAATGCGTTCACAAAACCGGCGGCCATGATGGCGGCAGCGATTACGTCACTGTCCATGTCCCAAATGCTACAGGAAACGGCCGGCGTTCTGAAGCTCTGTGCCGCCGCCTACCGCAGCGTCACCGCACGGTGCCCAGGACACAGGCGCCGCCCCTGCTCCGCCCCTGCCGGCCCCGTTGACCCTGGAGTGTGGCGGCTTGCTGCCGCCCCGCAGAGCGGGGTGCCCGGAGCTTACCCCGCGCCTGGGCGATGATGAGAAACCAGGGCGCGTCTGTTGGCGGTCTGCTACAGGTTTTCGTAATTGGGTCCGCCGCCGCCTTCCGGAGGCACCCAGGTGATGATCTCGTAGGGATCCAGGATGTCGCAGGTCTTGCAGTGGACGCAGTTGGCAGGGTTGAGGTGGATCTGCTTTCGCCCCTCCTTCTCCACCATTTCGTAGACGGCAGCGGGACAGAAGTACTGGCAGGGATTGCCGAACTCGCGGACGCAGCGGCCGTTGCAGATGTCGGTGTCGTGGATGAGCAGGTACGGGGGCTGGTCTTCCTCGTGGCGAGTGGCCGCGTAGAAGACGTCGGTGAGCTTGTCGAAGGTCAGCCTCTGGTCGGGCTGGAGGCGCGGTGGCGGCTGCTGCGGATGCTCCGTCAGCTTTCGGCAGCGGCGGTGGCCGGCCTCGGCGGCGTAGCGGGCGTAGAGGCCGCGCCCTCCGGTCAGCGCCTGCGCCGCCGCGTGGAACACGCCGCGCACCAGGCCGCTCTCGAAGGCCTGGTGGAAGTTGCGCACCTTCCACAGCTCCCGGCTAGCCCAGCTCGCTTGAAAAGCCTTCTCGTAACTGGCGAGCTGGCGCGCGGAAAAATCGCCGGCGACGAAGGCCTCGAAGATAGCATCGGCGGCCAGCATCCCGCTCTTGATGGCCAGGTGAATGCCCTTCAGCCGTTGCGAGTTCAACAAGCCGGCCGAATCGCCGATAATCACGGCGCCGTCGGTGGCCAGGCGCGGCATGGAGAAGTAGCCGCCCTCGGGGATGGTCTTGGCCCCGTATTTCACCAGGCGCCCGCCTTCCAGCAGGCGGCGCAGGAAGGGGTGCGTCTTCCAGCGCTGGAAGGCGCAGTGAGGATCGAACAGGGGGTTGCGGTAGTGGAGCCCGACCACCAGCCCCAGCGAGGCCAAGCTGTTGCCCATCCCGTAGATCCAGCCACCGCCGTACAGGTCCCAGGTGAGCGGCCAGCCCATGGTATGGACGACGCTGCCCGCCTCCAGGCGACCGGGCGGCAGTTCCCAAAGCTCCTTGACGCCCAGTGCGTAGGTCATCGGGTTGCGGTCCCTGGCCAGGCCCTTCTGGGCCAGGAGCTGCTTGGCCAGCGAACCGCGAGAACCCTCGGCGAACACGGTGACCTTGGCCCGCAGGTCGCTGCCCGGCTGGTAGTTCTGGCGCGGGCGGCGGTCGCGGTCCAGGCCCTTGTCGTCAGTGCGCACACCGGCCACCGCGTCGCGCTCGTCGTAGAGCACCTCCATGCCCGACGTGGCGGTGAAGATGGTGATGCCCGCCTCCTCCACTTTCCGCCCCAGCCACCTGCCCAGGCGGTTCAGCGAGACCACGTAGTTGCCTTCGTTGCGCAGGAAGGGCGGAGTGATCGGGAACCGGATCTGTCCGCGCTGGGTAAGGAAGTAGGCGGCGTCGCTGCGCACGGGCGTGTCCAGCGGCGCTTCCTTTTCGCAGGCAGGGAGCAGCTCGCGGAGGGCGCGGGGATCGAGGAGGGCGCCGGAGAGCAGGTGGGCGCCCACCTCCCGGCCCTTCTCGATCATGTTAACGTTTCCCAGGTTGAGCACGCCGGGACGCACGGCGGCGCATTGCGCCAGGCGCAGGGCGCAGGCCAGCCCGGCTGGCCCCGCCCCCACGATCACAACGTCCGCCTCCAGTACTTCCCGCCCCGGCATATACCGGTTCCATGCTGCAGGCCGGAAATCCATTCACCGCAGAGACGCGGAGGACGCGGAGGAAAGCTCCTGCAATCCGAGAACGCGCCTGCGAATGCCCTTGGCCAGCACGGGAACGTGGAAGTTAACCAACAGCCCGGCCTTCCACCCGCCCAGCCGCATATAGCTCAGAAGCTGGGCCTCGTGGACGGGCAGGACTGCATCCACGGCCTTGATCTCGACTACAACAACGCCCGCCACAAGGATGTCGAGTCGGTATCCACAGTCCAGCTTCACGCCCTTGTACTCAATCGGCAAAGACCTCTGCCGTTCGAAAGCGATGCCGCGGAGCGCCAGTTCACGGCACAGGCATTCTTCATAGGCAGATTCGAGCAAGCCGGGTCCCAGGCAACGGTGAACTTCAATTGCTGCCCCGATGATCGAATCGGTCAGCTGATTGATCCGGGTGGTCTCTGCGTCCTCTGCGTCTCTGCGGTTCAACGGTCAGCCTCTGGCTTTCTTGATTTCTTCCACCAGGGCGGGGACCGCATCGAACAGGTTGGCCACGATGCCGTAGTCGGCAATCTCGAAGATGGGCGCGTTCTGGTCCTTGTTGACCGCCACGATGACCCGGGAATTCTTCATGCCCACGGTGTGCTGGATGGCTCCGGAGATGCCCAGGGCGATGTACAGCTTGGGGGAGAC
>CAYVGN010000109.1:0-642 GCA_964451215.1 uncultured Acidobacteriota bacterium | reverse complement strand
ACTGCCAATCTGCCGCTCCATGGGGAGCCAGCCGTTGTCGCAGATGGGCCGCGAAGCTCCCAGTTCCGCGTTCAGCACTGCGCAGAGCTGTTGTGCCAGCGCCAGGTTCTCCTGCTCCTTGATGCCCCGTCCCACCGCCACGATCACCTCCGCCTGGCCCAGGTCCACCGTGCGTTTAGCCTCCTGGAACAGTTCACCGGGCCGCGTGCGGATTTGGGAAGCCTCCAGCCGCACCTCCATCCCCTCCACCGAGGGGGCAGCGGCGGGGAGCTGGTCGGCGCGGAAGGCGCCCGCCTGCAGAGAAGCGAAGTAGGGCGGGTCGCCGGCAAAGGCCACGTCGGCGTTCATCTTGCCCTGGAAGAGCTGGCGGGTCAGCAGCAGGCCGCCGTTCTCCACCTTGTAGCCGATGCAGTCGCTGATGAAGCCGCGCCCCAGCGCCGCCGCCAGCTTGGGGGCAAGATCACGCGTCTGGTAAGTGTGGGGCAACAGGACCAGCCAGGGTCGCAGTTGCTCGATGGCCTGCCTCAACGCCACGGCGTGGCCGTCGGGCGTATACGGTTCCAGCAGGGTGTGATCCAGCGTGTAGACTCTCGCCGCCGGTATCTCGGCGGCCAGGGTGCTGAGGTCGGAACCGGCGACGAC
>CAYVGN010000108.1:5499-8699 GCA_964451215.1 uncultured Acidobacteriota bacterium | reverse complement strand
TGCGCGGCCATCCCTACCCGCGATAAGCCAGGCTCGGCCCGGACTGAAGCCGGGCCCTACGAAACGCCTTGGTAATGCGCGTTGTAGGGCGCGGTCCCGCTCAGCGGGGTCCGCGCCGCGTTACAGGGGTGACCTACTTCTGCAATGGCCATTAAGTTGCCGTTCCAGCGCAGCGAGGAATCTGCTGTTTGTCGTTGTGCATAAAGCAGATCCCTCGCTTCGCTCGGGATGACAAGTGCAAGGGCATTACTGGGACAGCACGCTGGCGGCCTACGCCGGTCCTTACTTGGGCTAGAAGCGGTCTCATATATGTGGCTTGCTGCCGATGATCCTGTAGCCCGTTGCGTCTCAGCCGGTTGTGGGCGCACAGGCACGGCATTGCAGGTTTATGAGACCGCTTCTAGAATGGGAGCTTCCCGATGGGCTTGCTGATCCTCTACACCGGCAACGGCAAGGGAAAAACCACCGCAGCGGTGGGGACTGCCTTCCGCGCCGTCGGCCAGGGGCTCAAGGTGCTCATGGTCCAGTTCCTCAAGGGCTCCTGGCACTACGGGGAACTGGACGCTGCTCGCCTGCTTGGCGAAGACCGCTTCCGGCTGGTCCCCATGGGGCGGGGATTCGTCAAGGTCAGCGCCGAGAAGCCGGACCCCGAAGACGTGGCCGCCGCCCAAAGAGCCTGGGAGTTCTCTTGGGAAAAGATCTGCTCGCGCGAATATCAATTGGTGATCCTGGACGAGATCAACTACGCTATCCATTACGGGATGCTGGAGGCCGCCAAGGTGGCGGCTGCACTGGCCCGGCGGCCCGAGGATGTGCACGTGATCCTCACCGGGCGGAACGCACACCCGTTGCTGCTGGACGCTGCCGACCTAGTGACCGAGATGAAGGAGATCAAGCACCCGTTCCAGCAGGGAGTCCTCGCGCGGCGGGGCATTGATTACTGAGAATCAAGAATGAACAGTGAAGAATGAAGAAAAGCGCGGGCGGGCATCCTTCATTTCTCATTCTTCATTGTTCATTGTCTGACATGGCCTGGTTCAAGAAAGAAAAGAAGCGGCTGGAATCGGCCGAGGAAAAGCGCGTCCGCACCGAGGGCTTGTGGACCAAGTGCGAGAACTGCCGCCAGATCATCTGGAAAAAGGACCTGGAGGCGAACTGGAACGTTTGCCCGCGCTGCCAACACCATTTCAAGATTGACGCGCGCACGCGGCTGCGCCTGCTGCTGGACGGCGACTGGGTGGAGCACGACGCCAGCCTGGCTTCCGCCGACCCGCTGGAATTCCGCGACTTGAAGAGCTACCGCGAACGGCTGACCCAGATGCAGTTGAAGACCGGCCTGAAGGACGCCGTGCTCACCGCCGAGGGCCGGCTGCAGGGACAGCCGGTGGTGGTGTGCGCCATGGAGTACAACTTCATCGGCGGCAGCATGGGCGCGGTGGTGGGCGAGAAGATCACCCGCGCCATCGAGCTTTCCCTCGAGAAGAAGATTCCGCTGATCATCGTGTCGGCCTCCGGCGGAGCGCGCATGATGGAGGGAGCGGTGAGCCTGATGCAGATGGCCAAGATCAGCGCCGCGCTGGCCCGCCTGGATCAGGCCCGCATCCCCTTCATCAGCGTGCTCACCGATCCCACCACCGGGGGGGTGACCGCCAGCTTTGCCATGCTCGGCGACCTCAACATCGCCGAGCCCGGCGCGCTGATCGGCTTTGCCGGCCCGCGGGTGATCGAGCAGACCATGCGCCAGAAGCTGCCCGAAGGCTTCCAGCGCAGCGAGTTCCTGCTGGAACACGGCATGCTGGACGCGGTGGTGCACCGCAAGGAACTGAAGGCCTACCTGGCCCGGGCGCTGCGCTTCTGCCTGGGCGCCGACTCCCGCAGCCCGAACGCTTCTCCCACGCCATGACCTACGCGGAGTCCGTCTCCTACCTGCTTTCCGTCGGCCAGGAACTGCGCGGGATCAAGTTCGACCTGGCAAACGTCTCTCGGCTGCTGGAGGAGTTCGGACACCCGGAGCGAGCCTGGAGATCGGTGCACATCGCCGGCACCAACGGGAAAGGTTCGGTGGCGGCCATGCTGGAAGCGGCGCTGCGCGCGGCGGGCTACCGCACCGGCCTTTACACCTCGCCGCACCTGGTCCGCGTCAGCGAACGCATCCGGGTGGCGGGCGAGGAGATCAGGGAAGCGGAGTTCACCGCGATTTCGCGCGACCTGCGGGCGGCCATCGAGCGGCTGCTGGCCTCCCACGCCCTGCCGGGCCACCCCAGCTTCTTCGAATGCCTGACCACCATCGCCTTCGAGCACTTCCGCCGGGCGGGTTGCGAAATCGCGGTACTGGAGGTGGGCATGGGCGGCCGCCTGGACGCCACCAACGTGGTCACCCCGTTGGTAGCCATCATCACCCCCGTGGACTTCGACCACGAGGCCTACCTGGGCCATTCGCTGGAGCAGATCGCCTTTGAGAAAGCCGGGATCATCAAGCCAGGCGGGATCGTGGTTAGCGCGGCGCAGCGGCCGGAGGCCGCCGCGGTCATCGAGCGGGTGGCCGCCGAGCGAGGCGCGCGCCTCCTCTGGGCCCAGCCATACTCGCCGGAGCGGTGGAACAGGGGGCTGCGGCTGGCGCTGGCCGGCCGGCACCAAGTGGACAACGCCGCGGCGGTGCTGGCTGCGGTCGAGCAACTGCGCGGCCTGCGGCTACAGATTTCCGCCCAAGCCGTAGCCGAGGGCCTGGCCACGGTGCGCTGGCCAGGGCGCCTGGAGTGGATTGGAGGCCGTCCCCCCTTGCTGCTGGACGGCGCCCACAACCCGGCCGGCGCCCGCGCCCTGCGCGCTTACCTGGAAGACGCGCTGGCCGGTCGCCGGCTGGTGCTGCTGTTTGCCGCCATGCGCGACAAGGCGGTAGGGGAGATGGCCGAACTGCTGTTCCCGCAGGCCTCCGCCGTCGTCCTCACTTCTCCGCACCAGAAGCGGGCCGCCTCCGCCCGGGCCCTGGCCGAACTCACCCGCCACCTGAATCCCTGCGTAAGGGAGCAGGAGGAACCGCGGGAGGGGCTGGGCGAGGCCCGCAGGCTAGCCGGCCCCCATGGTGTGGTCGTCGTCACCGGCTCGCTGTACCTGGTGGGAGAGATCAAGCAGTTGCTCGGCAGCATGTAGGATAGGCATCCTTGCCTGTCCTGTAGGATAGGCATCCTTGCCTGTCCTGT
>CAYVGN010000108.1:0-5399 GCA_964451215.1 uncultured Acidobacteriota bacterium | reverse complement strand
CTTGCTGCAATGCACGATTGGCGGTTCATTCTCGGTTGGCTGCGCTCGATCCTGTTGACGGACAACCTCATCTATCTTTACACCATCGTGCTGGGGACGATCTCGCTGGCCGGCTCGCTGTTCGACCTCCAGGGGCGCTTCCAGCACCGGGTGGCCCGCGCCTGGGCCCGCCTGATCCTGTTCACCAGCCGGGTGCAGGTGCAGGTACACGGCCGAGAGAACCTTGATCCCCAGCAAGCCTTCGTCTACTGCGCCAACCACCTCAGCTTTATGGATACGCCGGTGCTTTTCTCGCTGCCCATCGAGTTTCGCATCCTAGCCAAGAAGACGTTGTTTTCAGTTCCCTTCCTGGGCTGGCACCTGCGTCGCTCCGGGCATCTAGCGGTGGACCGGGCCGATGCGCGGGCATCGCTGCGCAGCTTTGAACAGGCTGTCCAGAAGATTCGCGGCGGCACCTCGCTGTTTTTCTTCCCGGAGGCGGGACGCAGCCAGGACGGCCGGCTGCAGCCGTTCAAGTCCGGGCCGTTCCTGCTGGCGATCAAGGCGGGGGTGCCGGTGGTCCCCGTGGCCGTCTGGGGCACCCGCGAGATCCTGCCCATCAGCTCCGTCTATGTCCGGCCGGGACGGGTGAAGCTGACCGTGAGCAGGCCCATCCCCACCGCCGGCATGACGCTGAAGGACGTGGAACGGCTGGCAACCGCGGTGCGCGACGAGATTGCCCGGCACCTGCCGGCCTGGGCAGGCACTGAAGCTAATCACCAACAACTCCCATGAAGGCAAACGCCAACGGAGTGGTCATCTCGTTGAAGGACCAGGTGGCGGTGGTGACCGGCGGCTCGCGCGGCATCGGCGCTGCCATCGTGAAACTGTTCAGCCGGGCAGGGGCCCGCGTGGTCTTCAGCTACCATCGCCACCGCCAGGCGGCCGAGCGCCTGGCGGCCCAGTGCGCCCCGGCGGCGGTGACCCGTCGCGCCGACGCCTCGCGCCTGAACGACGCCCGGCGGCTAATCGCCGAGGCGGTCCGGCGCTTCGGCCGCCTCGATATCCTGGTGGCCAACGCCGGCATCTGGAACCCCGACGACCTCCCCATTGACCGCATGACCGAGGAGCAGTGGAACCAGATGATCGCCGTCAACCTGAAGGGCGTGTTCACCGTCACCAAGTTTGCCGTGGCGCAGATGAAGAAGCAGAAGTCCGGGCGGGTGATCGCCATTTCCTCCACCGCCGGCCAGCGGGGCGAGGCGCTGCACACCCACTACGCGGCGGCCAAGGGTGGCATCATCAGTTTCGTCAAGGGGCTTTCCACTGAACTCGCCCCCTACAACATCCGCGTGAATTGCGTGGCGCCCGGGTGGGTGATGACGGACATGGCCGCCCCGGCGCTGCGCACTCCCGCCGAACGCCGCAAGGTCCTCTCGACCATCCCGCTGGGTCGTGTCGCGCGGCCCGAGGAGATCGCCGCCCCGGTGCTTTTCCTAGCCAGCGACCTCGCCACCTTCATCACCGGGGAGATTCTCAATGTGAATGGCGGCGCGGTCCTGGTGGGATAGGAGCGACCTTCAGGCCGCCCGGCGCTAGTACCGTGACCGCCTGGTTTCTACCCGATGACGCCCTCTATCCGTCTGTGCGCGTGGTCTTCATGACCGTACTCAAGGGAAGAAACTAGGCGGTCACGGCGCTAGAAGCGGTCTCATATATGTGGCTTGCTGCCGATGATCCTCTAGCCCGTTGCGTCTCATTGGGTTGTGGGCGCACAGGCACGGCATTGCAGGTTTATGAGACCGCTTCTAGAATGGAAGCGATGCGGTTGCGTGGGCTTGTGGTCTGGCTCCTCGCCATGGCGGCGCTCGCTCCGGGTGCGAGCATCATTCGGCGCCCGCCTTCTTTTCCGTTTCTGGCTGCGCAGGCTGGAATGCCTGTGCCAGGACCGCAGTCGGACGCTGAACGCAAAGGCCGCGAAATCCTGCAGGCGGCCATCCAGGCGCTGGGCGGACAGGCCTTCCTCAATGCCCGAACCGTCCGCGCCGAGGGCCGCGCCTTCCAGTTCGGCCGGGAAGAGGAACTGGCGGGCATGGCTCGCTTTGTCGAGTACGAGAAGTTCCCGGACAAAGTGCGCCAGGAACTGGGAAAGGACAAGGAAGTCATCGTGGTGATCAGCGGCGACAAGGGCTGGGACAAGGACATCCACGGCGTGCGGGAATATCCCGAGGAGGAGATGAAGCGCATTGGCGAAAACCGGCTCCTGGGGATTGAGCACATCCTGCGCTACCGGCTGAACGAACCGGGCTTGACCGTGCGCTACGTGGGTGACGACATCATGGACGGGCGCCCGGTCAACCTGGTGGAGGTGGCCGACGCCGACAATCGCGTCGTCACCATCGCCGTGGAGAAATCCACCCGGCTGCCCGTGCGGCGCCGCTGGTCGCGCCGCAACCCCAAAACCAACGTCCGCGAAGAGGAGCTGGAGGTGCTGGGCAATTACCGCAAGGTGGGTTACGTCCAGACGCCCTACTACACCCTGCGCGAGCGGGACGGTCAGAAGCTGTTTGAAGTCTTCCTCACCAGCGCCGCCTACGACATTGCCCTGCCTGACTTCCTGTTTGAGCGCCCGCCCGGTCCGGAACGGCCCATCCCCGGCCGCAAGAAGAAAGGCGGCAAGTAGCGGCTGTTCGCCATCCCACTGCATCTGGTGGTGAGCGGCATCAATTCGAGTAGTATGGGCGCGTGACGCGGGCCAAATTGCGGAGGAAGATATCCGAAACTGTCAAGCGGCGTAACTTTCTGCAGGCCGCGTTGCTGGCCGCGGTTTCCGCCCCCAGCCTCTCCTGCAGCCGCACAAAGGGCGCCTGGAGATTCTTCAGCGACGAGGAGGCAAGGATCCTGGGCGCAATCTGTGACCGCATCATTCCCCCTGACCAGGATCCGGGAGCGACCCAGGCCGGCGTGGTGAATTACATTGACCAGCAACTGGCGGGTTTCTTCAGGCAACATCAGCAAACCTACCGAGAGGGAATCGCCGCCGTGGACCAGGCCAGCCGGGCGCGATTCGGCAAGGAGTTCGGGCGCCTGACCGCCGAACGGCAAGACGAGCTGCTAACGGCAATGGAGAAGAACGAGGCGCCGGGTGAAGCCTGGAAGAGCGTTTCGCCGCGGCAGTTTCTGGACCTGGTCATCAGTCACACGATGCAGGGCTTCTACGGCGATCCGCGCCACGGCGGCAACCGCGACGCGGTCAGTTGGAGGATGCTCGGCGTGCCCTTCCCTCCTGTCCGCGGCCGTGACCCTTATGAGTTATTCGGGCGGCGAAGCGAGCCGCGGGCGTAAGCCAGCGGTCTCCATCCTCGACAGGACTCGACTATGGCCTTGCCGCGGGTGAATGCGGTCATTGTCGGCGCCGGAGCCGGCGGGGGCGTGGTCGCCAAGGAACTGGCTGAGGCCGGTCTGCGCGTGGTGGTGCTGGAGCGCGGCAAGTGGTATACGCCCTTCGACTGCCGCAAGGACACGCTGCGCAACCAGCGCACCACGGCGCTGGGCAACGCCTTCGGCCCAGACGACGCCCGCAATCCGCGCGTCCTGGTGGATGCCAAGGGGCGGGCGCGCATCGTGCGCGCCAGCGAAGGCGGCTACCACAACAACGCCGCCTGCGTGGGCGGAGGCACCTTCAGCTACGGCGCCATGGCCTGGCGCTTCATGGAAAAAGACTTCCGCATGCGCTCCACCTATGGCTGCCCGGTCGGCAGCACGCTGGAGGACTGGCCCATCGGCTACCAGGACCTGGAGCCGTACTACGAGAAAGCGGAATGGGAGATCGGGGTATCGGGCGACGACGCCAACAACCCCTTCCGCGCCCCGCGCCAGAAGCCGCTGCCCATGCCGCCGCTGCCGCCCAACCGGGAGCACCAAGTGCTCCGGCCTGCAGCCCGGCGGCTGGGACTGCATCCCTTCGACATCCCCATGCTGCGGAACAACGTGCCCTACGGCGGCCGGCCCGCCTGCATCCGCTGCCGCTGGTGCGTGGGCTTTGCCTGCGAGGTGGAGGCCAAGAACGGGACTCACAACACCGTCTTGCCGCGCGCGCTGGCCACCGGGAACTGCGTGCTGCGAACGGAGAGCATCGCCCGCGAGGTATTGACTGATGCGCGCGGGCGGGCGCGCGGCGTGGCCTATTTCGATGCCCACGGCCGCCTCCAGGAGCAGCCCGCCGACCTGGTGGTTGTTTCCGGCGGGGCTATCGAGTCGGCGCGCCTGCTCCTGAACTCCGCGAGCAGGCTGTTCCCCAACGGCTTAGGGAACCGCTACGGCTGGGTGGGAAGAAACCTGCAGGGCCACACCTATGCGGGCGCCGCCGGCCTGTTTGGCTTCGACACCTACGACGACCTTGGCCCTGGGGCTTCCGTCGCCATTTGCGATTACAACCACGGCAACCCCGGCTTGATCGGGGGCGGCCTGCTCGCCAACGAGTTCATCC
The DNA here is from genome assembly GCA_964451215.1 of uncultured Acidobacteriota bacterium. Lineage (GTDB taxonomy): Bacteria > Acidobacteriota > Terriglobia > JAJPHL01 > JAPKYU01 > CAYVGN01. The sequence goes on along the minus strand of CAYVGN010000108.1, from coordinate 931 downwards.
GCCTGCCTTACCTGTTTGCCAGCCAGGTGCGGCCGCCGCAGGTGCCGCGCTGGGGCGCGGCTCACAAGGATTTCATGCGGCGCTGGTACCGGCGCAGCATCTCGGTTCACGGCCCCGCTCAGGAAATCCCCGTCTTTGAGGCGCGCGTGGAGGTTGATCCTGCGGTGAAGGACCACTGGGGAATCCCGGTGGCGCGACTGTCGGGCGACAAGCACCCGCACACGCTGGAGGTGGCGAAGTTCCTGGCCGCCAAAGCCGAAGAGTGGCTGCAGGAAGCCGGCGCCACCTTCACCTGGAAGCGGGTTCCGGGAATGGGGCTGAGCGGAGGCCAGCACCAGGCGGGCACCTGCCGCATGGGTAAGGACCCGCAAACCTCCGTGGTCAACCCCTATTGCCAGCTCCACGAGGTGGACAACCTCTTCGTCATTGACGGCAGCGTCCACGTCACCAACGGAGGATTCAACCCGGTGCTGACCATTATGGCGGTCGCCTACTATGCTTCCGCCCACCTGACACGGATGTGGAAAGGGGGCGGGCTGCGGTGATTGGTGATTGCGGATTGCGGATTGCGGATTGACGAACAGAGGAAGCGGCGATGAACCACCACAGACGCCAACCGGCCTGGCATGCCGGCGCGCTGGCGGGCGCGGCCCTGCTGTTGCCCTTCTTCGGCACCGTGTACTACCAGGCCCCCCTCGGCGACAACTGCGCGCGTTGCCATGAGATTCGGGCCACGGCGGACGGCTGGAAAGCCTCGACACACCGCAACGTTTCATGCCAGTCCTGCCACGGCGGCCTGCTCACCCCGGACCCCAGCCTTCACCTGGGCAACCTCAAGAACCTGGTAACCCACCTCCGCGGCGAGCTGCCCGAGCAAATCCGGCTACGCTTCGGGCAACTCGACCGGCTGGTGGAGCGCTGCCGTGCCTGC
>CAYVGN010000107.1:8239-8735 GCA_964451215.1 uncultured Acidobacteriota bacterium | reverse complement strand
TGCAGGCGTCTCCCACGGCGGCGGCGGTGGTTGCAGGCGTCTCCCACGGCGGCGGTCGTTGCAGGCGTCTCCCACGGCCTGAGTTCCGGTAAGATGCAGCCTATGCGACCGCCAAGGCTAATCCTCGTTTGCTTCTGCTCGCTATTGCTGGCTGCCGGTGAGATGCCGCCGGAAAAGCAGCAACTGGTCGCCTGGGTGGACAGCCACCAGGAGGAGTTGAAGCGTATCAACCGCAACATCTGGACCTACGCGGAGCTGGGACTGGAGGAAGTGAGGTCCAGCCGGGAGCTGCAGGAATATCTGCGGGCCAACGGCTTTCGCGTCGAGGGCGGGGTGGCGGGGATGCCGACGGCCTTCCTCGCCTCGTACGGCAACGGCCGGCCGGTCATCGCGATCCTGGCCGAGTACGACGCGCTGCCGGGCCTGTCGCAGAAAGCCGAGCCGGCGCGCCTTCCCCGCCCGGAGGTGAACGCCGGCCACGGCTGCGGCCACAGCC
>CAYVGN010000107.1:1347-8229 GCA_964451215.1 uncultured Acidobacteriota bacterium | reverse complement strand
CTGTCCGCCTCTACGGCACGCCTGCCGAGGAGACCCTGATCGGCAAGGTTTACATGGTGCGCGCCGGGCTGTTCGACGACGTGGACGCGGTGCTGGCCTGGCACCCCGACCACCGCACCAAGGTGACCTTCGCCAGCAGCAAAGCCGCCGTTTCCGCCAAGTTCACCTTCCGCGGGCTTCCCGCGCACGCCTCCGTGTCACCCCACCAGGGCCGCTCGGCACTGGACGCAGTCGAGCTGATGAACATCGGCGCCAACTATCTGCGCGAGCACGTCCGCGAAGACGCGCGCATCCACTACGTGGTGACCGGCGGCGGCGGCCAGCCCAACGTAGTCCCCCCGGAGGCTCAGGTCTGGTATTACGTGCGCGCCGACAGCTACGCCGACATGGAGCGCTACTGGCAGCGGCTGAACGACGTAGCCCGCGGGGCGGCGCTGATGACCGGCGCCACCCTGGAGGTGCAGGTGGACACCGCTACGCACGAGGTGCTGCCCAACCGGCCCCTCTCGCGCCTGATCCAGCGCAACCTGGAGCTGGTCGGCCCTCCCCAGTTCACCGACGCCGACCGGGAGTTTGCGCGGCGGACCCAGGAAGACATTACGCCGCGGCCCGAGAAGGCCCTGGCCGACACCATCGAGCCGCTCCCCGCCCAGCCGGAAAAGAACCCCGGCTCAACCGACGTGGGCGACATCTCCTGGAAGGTGCCCACCGGGCAGTTCACCGTAGCCACCTACACCTTCGGCGCTGCGGGGCACAGTTGGCAAATCGTGGCCTGCAGCGCCACCCCGATCGGAGAGAAAGGGATGCTGGTGGCCGCCAAGGTGATGGCCCTCAGCGCCTACGACCTACTGACTTCGGCCGAAGAGCGCGCCGCCGCCCGCAAGGACTTCGAGGAGCGCAGCCGCGGCCTGCGCTTCTACTCCCTCGTCCCGCCCGGCCAGAAACCACCCGCGAAGATCCGCTAGTGCCGTGTCCCACAAGTCCCACCCCGCAGCCGGTGGCGGAAACCCGCTCCTGATGCGGCTTTCGTGGCCGCAGGGGTGGGGTGAAATTAATGGGACACGGCACTAGGCTGCAGACACCGCCGACTGCCTACTGCCCAGTGTCCCATGGGCCTGCGGCCCACCGATGGCCATGAAAGTCGTGGCAGGCCCTTTCTAGCGTGACCTGATGTAGGGCCGGGCTTCAGTCCCGGCCGTGCCGCACGTCAGGCTGCGTCGCGATGGGTAGCAGGACGGCGCGGACTGAAGCCGCGCCCTACAGCCGCGGCCCGCGCTCAGATCGCGACTATAGCTTGGTCTTCCAGGATGGCCTTGACGTGCCTGGAGGCGGCCAGCGCCCGGATGCCTCGAGCGGTGGTTTCCACAGGTACTGAAGCCAGAGCGCTGGGGCTGTCAGCAAGCCTCTTTCCGCCGTGACGCTTCAACACCACATCCACGCCCTGGAGGGCCTGCTCTCCGGCCTTACGCACTGCCTCAATTGCAGCCCGGCGGTCTGTTGGCGACTGACGGCGGGGAGCAGCAGTGGGACAGACCGTCCGGAGAACAACAATGGCCCGTACCTTGTCCTGGGGCCGAAGTCTCCCGAGGCGTTCCAGAAACTGAGGGCTGATGCTCGCCGGCGGTGCCTGCCTGTCGGCCCGCGCCATAGCTCTACTACCCCTCAACTCTCGGCCAGGAATCGCTCAAACCCGCTCGATATCTTGGCGTTCATAAGGCTCACCTCGACCCACCCCGGGCCTGGACCGATCCAGAGAAAACTTGCTCGGGCAGTGAGTCATAGAAATTCACTACCTGCTCGACCATGGCCGTCTCTACTCGACGCCGACCAGCGCCAGCGCAATGAGCAGGGCGCGCTCCATCCCGGGCAAGGTGGAAGCCTTGTCCACGTCCACCCACTCATCGAGCGAGTGGGGGCGCCCGGCCCGCCCGCCTGAGCCGATGGTGATGGCGGGAATGCCCAGGCTGATGGGGATGTTGGAGTCGGTGCTGCCGTAGTGCAGCGACGGCGCCCTGCCCAGTACCCTCGTCACCGCGACGGCCGTTTGAACGATGGGAGAAGTGGCGGGCGTCTGGCCGCCCTTGCGGTCCCCAACCAGCTTCGGGTCCGCCACGATGGGACCGTGCTCTCTGCTGCGCACCCGGTTCTCTTCCTCCACCGCCTCCTTGACCGCCGCCAGGAACTGCTCCTCGAGCCGGGCCAGCTCGGCGGGCGACTCCGAGCGCATGTCCACCTCCATCCAGGTAGCGACGGGGATGGAGTTGACCGAGGTGCCGCCGCCGTAGACGCCCACGTTGAAGGTGGTCTTGGGATTCTTCGGCACCTGGAAGCGGCTCAGGCGCGCCACCGCGCCGGCCATGGCGAAGGCCGGGCTGACCAGGCCGAAGGCGCCGAAGCTGTGCCCGCCCGGCCCTCGAAAAGTGACCCGGTAGCGCCGGCTGGCCACGCCGCCGTTGGTGATGGCGAAATCGCCGGCGCCATCCAGGGAGACGAACAGGTCAATGCGCTTGCGCAGGGGGCCCTTCTCGAACAGGTAGCGGACGCCGCGCAGGTTACCCAGGCCCTCCTCGCCCACGTCGGCGACAAAAACGATGGTGCCGCGGGTGCGCACCTGCGCGGCTTCCAGCGCCCGCACCAGCGCCAGCAGCACCGCCAGCCCGTGCGTGTCGTCGCCGATGCCGGGAGCGATGTAGATGGTCCCGTCTTTCTTGACCCGCGTGTCGGTGCCCTCCGGGAACACGGTGTCCAGGTGCGCTGCCAGCACCAGCGTCGGCCCGTTGTCCGCGCCGCGGCGCTCTCCCACCACGTTTCCTTCCTCATCGAGCGCGGCGTTCTTCAGCCCGGCCTCGCGCAGCAGTTCGGCGAAGTGCCTGGCGCGCGCCTGCTCTTTGAACGACGGCGCGGGGATTTCCGTGAGCTCCACCAGTTCCCTCACCATGCGGTCGTAGTCGTCGCTCAGGTGCTTCAGCGCGGCCTTCACTGCGGGCCGTTCTATCAGGGCGCGCACCTCGGCTTCCGACTTGGCCGCAGGTTGGGACAGGACCGGGGCGCCCGGGGCCAGTTGCTGCGCCCCGGCGCCAAGAGCCACAACCGCTACCACCGCCAGGCACCAGCCCAACACGAGCCGGCGAAACAGTAGAAAGCGCGAGGCCAGAAATTGGCTCATAGGCACAGTCCATTATGCTGGCGAAGCTGCTGATTTCAAGCCCGTTGTGAAACGGCCACAACACGCGGTCGCTGCCTCTGGGCCATTAGTCTTGTGCTCACCGAAACAACAGTGGAAACAGCAACCGCAGCGGGGAGCGCCCAGCGGCGTGGATCGGCGTCTATCGGCGGTTCCCTTTGAACTTGAGGGCGTAGTCGCGGGTCAGGTTGAGGAAGAAGTCACCCCATTCCCGGCTGGGCTCGATCTCGCTGCCCTCGTGCCACTCGTTGAAGCTGGTGATGAGCACCCAGTCCGGGCCGGCGTCCAGCGCCGCCTGCCACAGGCGCTGGTAGAGCTTGCCGCCTTCGCGGTCAGCGACGATGGGGCGCGGGCGGCCGATGTTGGAGTCGTTGTAGCCGGGTATCACGGTAGAGGTGCTGACCTTCTCCCGCGGCCGGCACAGCGCCACGGTGTTCTTGTAGCGCGCCAGCATGTCGGCCTTCTCCACCACGCGCCCGACAGGGTTGTACTCGTGCACCCCGTCAAATAGCTCCACCCAGTTGGGCTTCAGCCCGTCGGCCATCAGCACCGAAGAGCCGAGCGCGCGGATGCCGGCTGCCGCCCCCCTCCATTGCTGCTCGCTCATCTGGTTCATGGCCCGGCCGTAGAGGAAGAACACCGGCTTGCCCTGATAGCGGAAGAAGGCGGGATGGGAGGCGTACTGCTGGCGCAGGTAGCGGAAATCGTCCACCACCGCAGCCACCGGGTCGGCGGCGCCGCGCGGGATGGTCTCATAGTAGATGGTGAACTTCACCGGGGAGCCGGAGTCGCGCGCCACATCCAGCGCCGTGCGCAGGGCCCGGTCGTGAAACAGCCCCCTGCCCCACCAGGTAACGATGAAGGCGTCAAGGCCCGCCCACTCGGCCATGTTCAGGTGCTCGCGGATTCTGGCCGGGTCGGTCGAATCGTAGAGTCTACCCGGGTGATTCTTGGTGCCGGTATCCGGCACCACCAGCTTTCTCCCGTCGCGCGGCGACACCGCCTCGATGGTCTTCTCCGGGTTGTGCGTGCATCCGCGGCATTCGTCCCAATGCAGCCACCTGCCGCTCTGGAATTCGGGTGTTCCGTACCAGTTGTAATAGAACGCCAGAACCTGCCGCTCCGCCGCCTGGCCGCTCAGCGCGAATAGCAGCCAGAAAAGACCGCACAGACGCAGAGGCCGCAAAGCAGACCAGCCGCGCGGCCCGCCGGCCGGGGTGCGCCGTGAGTGCTGCGAGAGGCCTTTTCTCGTCTCTGCCTTCTCTGGGTCTCTGCGGTTCATGCCTGCATGTTGGTTCGGCTGGCAGCGGCTGTCAAGGCGGGAATGTGCTATGGTGCTGGCCATGCGGCGCCTGCTCATACTGGCAGCGGCCGCCTGGCTGGTGCTGGCGCCGGCGGCAGAGTCGCGGCCCAGGCCGCGGCTGCTGCTTACGGCTGACGACTTCGCGCGCATCGAGCGCCTCTCCCAGGCCTGGGCCTGGGCCGCGGCGGCCCGCACGGGTATCCTGGAGGCGGCCGAGAGTTGGCCCACGGCCCACAACACCCGCTACGGCCTGCCGGAGTGGCAACTGCCCCCGGAGGGCGGGCAGTGGACGCTGTGGTACATCTGTCCCACCCACGGCGTGGCCCTGCAGTTTCGCGGCCCCGGCCAGAACCTCTGCCCGGTGGACGGCCGCAACTACACCGGCTGGCCCTACGACCAGGTGGTCTACGCGCGGCGCCACAGCGAGTCGGCGGCCGCCGCCCGCGACAACGCCCTCGCCTTCCGCCTCACCGGCAATGCCGCCTTCGCCCTCCAGGCGGCGCGCATCCTGCTGGCCTACGCCGACGTTTATTCCACCTACCCGATCAAGGACGTGAACAACCGCCCCAACGCCACCAGTGGTGGCCGCGTCACCGCCCAGACCCTGGACGAGTCGGTCTGGCTGCTGCCCATGGCCTGGGCCTACGACCTGGTGGCCGACAGCGGCGCGCTGGACGCCGCCCAGCGTGCCCACATCGAGCAGGACCTGCTGCGCGCCGCCGTCGCCGTCATCTCCCGCAACGACGCGGGCAAGAGCAACTGGCAGTCGTGGCACAACGCTGCCATCGGCGCGGTGGGCTTTGCGCTGGAGGACGCCTCGCTGACGGGCGCCGCCGTTGACGGCCGCAGCGGGTTCCGCTTCCAGATGCGGGAAAGCGTCTTCGGCGACGGTTTCTGGTACGAGGGCGCCTGGGGCTACCACTTCTTCGCGCTCGAGCCCCTCTGCCTGCTGGCGGAGATGGCGGCGCGGGCGGGCATTGACCTGTACGCGGAGCGGCCGCTGCGGCTGATGTTCGAAGCGCCGCTGCGTTTCGCCCTGCCCGACTGGACCCTTCCCGCCTTCAACGACAGCGGCAACGTCAGCCTGCCGGGCTACGACCGGCTGTACGAGATCGCCTATGCCCGCTATGGCGAGCCGCTGTTCACATCCGTTCTCGGCCGCCGGCCGCGCGGCCGCGAGGCGCTCTACTGGGGCGCCGAGGTGCTGCCCCAGACCCGGCCCCCGCTGCTCGCCTCCGAACTGTTCCCCGATTCCGGAAACGCCGTCCTTCGCGCCGGGAGCGGAGGCGAAGCCGGCGGCGACCACTACCTGGCGCTGAAGTTCGGGCCGCACGGCGGCTGGCACGGCCACTACGACAAGCTCTCGTTCGTCTCCTACGGGCGTGGCGGCATCCTGGCAGTGGACCCGGGAACCCAGTCCTACGCCGCCAGCACCCATGCGACCTGGGACAAGGTGACGGTGGCGCACAACACCGTGGTGGTGGATGAGACCACGCAAGCTGAAGCCACCGGCCGGTTGCTCGCCTTCGCGGCCCTGCCGTCAGTCAGCGCCGTGCGCGCCGACGCCGGCCCCGCCTACCGGCAGGCCAGCCTGGCGCGCACCATGCTGCTGGCGCCGGAATACGCCCTGGACGTGTTCACCGCCCGCTCCACCGACGGGGCCGAGCACCGCTTCGACTGGGTCTACCACAACTCCGGCGCGGCCACCACGACCCTTGCGCTGGCCCCCTACTCCGAGTTCCCCTCCACCAGCGGCTACCAGCACCTCAGCGACACCCGCGCAGCAGCCACCGGCGAGGACTGGCAGGTCACCTTCGATATGAACCAGTCGCTGCTCGGCAACTACGGCTCCACCTGGGCGAGCGTCTCGGCCATCGGCGCCAGCTTCCAGTACTCCCGCGACCAGGCGGCCTCGGGCCGCTTCTCGGCCCGGGCCGGCTACGACTTCAGCGCCGCGCAGGGCTACATCCTGTTCTCCACCCCGGCGCTTTCCGGACAACCGGCCGAGGTCCCGGCGCGGCTGGCGGTGATGCTCCACGGCGACGGCTCCGGCCACCGCCTGGCCCTGCGGCTATACGACGCCACCGATGAGCGCTTCGTCTACGCCGTTGGCCCGGTCAACTGGAGCGGCTGGCGGCTGTTGACTGCTTCCAGCCCCGCCGGCTGGACTCACTACCTGGGCAACAACGATGGCATCTTCGACCTGCCGGTGAAAAGCATGGCGCTGGAGCTGACGTTCACCGCCGGCGGGCCGGCACAGGGCGCGCTGTACCTGGATGACATTGTCCTGGAGTACCCGTCGGCCGGCCGGGTGCTGGTCACCGACTTCGAGCGGCTGACGCGCAGCCTGCGGCTGTGGATGCTCGGCTCGCCCGCGACCACGGTTGTGGTCGGC
>CAYVGN010000107.1:0-1337 GCA_964451215.1 uncultured Acidobacteriota bacterium | reverse complement strand
GCACGCCGCCGCTCCAACGAAGCGACGTTTCTCGCGCTGCTCGAACCGTTTGGCGATGCAGCCGGCATCACCGCCTTCCGCACGCTCTCGGGCGGCTGGTTTCGCGTGACCGCCGCCGATTTCGACGACTCGATCTCGTTTGACAGCGCCGGCGTGCTGCGCTACCTGCGCCGCAGCGGTGGCGCATTGCGGCGCCTCGGCCTCGCCGGCGCCGCGCTCCTGGAAGACAGCGGAACAGGCGTCCTTGCCTGCCGGGCAGGGGCGGGCGTGGTCACCTGCCCGCCTCTGCAGGCCGATTACTCGCCCGATGGAAAAAGCCTCGCCGTGCAGACGAGCGGGACGTTGTCGGGAGAACTGCGTTTGCTGGCGCCCCTGGCCGAGCAGATCACCCTGAACGGCGCTGCGGTTGCCTTCCGCAAGGACGGCGACTACCGGGTGATTGCCACCGGCAGCGCGCCGGTCTGGGGCGCTGCTGTAAACGCGGCCAGCTTTGCTCCGGCGCTGGCTTCCGGGGCGCTGTTCTCAATTTTCGGCACCAACCTGGCGCTGGCCACCGCCTCGGCCCCGGCCCTTCCCCTTCCCTTGGAACTGGCCGGCATACGGGTCCTGGTGAACGGCGCGCCGGTGCCCCTGCTCTACGCTTCGCCGCTGCAGATCAACGCGCAGTTGCCGCCCAACCTGTCGCTCGTCCCGGCGCAGGTTATGGTCGCTGGCCCCAGCGGCACCACCGGTCCGCAAGCCATCTCTGTTGCGGCGGTGGCTCCGGGCATTTTCACGGCCTCGCGGAGCACTACGCACCTGACCATTTACGCCACCGGGCTGGGGCCGGTAGCCCCGGCCATTCCCGCCGGTTCCCCCGCCGGCGCCAGCCCGCTCTCGCGTTGTACATTGCCGGTCACCGTCTCCATGGGCGGCAAGGACGCCCCGGTCACTTATGCAGGCCTTGCCCCCGGCCTGGCGGGCGTCTACCAGGTGAACGCGCAGCTCCCCGCCGGCCTGCCTGCGGGGCCACTGCCGGTGACCGTCACGGTCGCGGGCACCGCCAGCAACACTATTACTTTGCCTTGACTGCCGGCGTTTGGTCTGCCTTTGTGTAGTGATGGCCCTGTCTGATACGCGATTTAGCTACCGGCTCCCGGCGCGCGGCGGCTCGCCGAGACTTTCCAGGGCAGCAGCCTGCGCGCCGCTGATTTGGGCGCTGGCGATGGGACTGACCGGTTGCCCCTGCGGGATGGCTGGACAGCCGCAGGCGGTGGAACTCCTCGAGGTCCGCAAGATTTGGGACCAGGCGCCGCACAACGCCTTTACGGACCTGCGGCGCTTCCAGAACAGATGGT
>CAYVGN010000106.1:0-8758 GCA_964451215.1 uncultured Acidobacteriota bacterium | reverse complement strand
TCCCGTTCGAACACGTCCAGCCCTGCCCCGGCGATCTTGCCGGTCTTGAGCGCGCCCGATGCGCCCCATGCCGAAAATGCCCAGGGTGGCGTGATGCGCGTCGTGGCCCAGGAACAGGTCAATTTTCCACTCGGTGAACTGGCCGGCGCGCACAAAGCGATCGCCGGCAGCGATGTGGCGGGCCGCGGCCAGCAACAGCGCAAACGCCAGGTCGGCGGTGGTGTCGGTGAGCACTTCCGGGGTGTTGGTGACCATCACCCGGTGGCGGGTGGCCGCGGCCAAATCCACGTTGTCGAACCCCACCGCCACGTTGGAGACGATACGCAGGCCCGGCACGGACGCCAGCAACTCTTCGTTGATCTTGTCCTGCAGCAGGCAGACCAACCCCTGGCGGCCGGCCAGCCGGCGCTTCAGCTCCTCCGGTGCCAGCCGCTGGTCCTGGTCGTTGACGTCCACCTCGAAGCGCTCTTGGAGCATCTGGATCGCCTTCCGGGGAATTCGCTGCGAGACTAAGACCTTCGCTTTGTCGCTCATAAACGACTCGTCAACAGGGAATGAGCCGCTCATCGTACTGCGCCCTCCGAGAACTGCGCAAGGGCCGCGTTGGAACCGTCCTGACCGGTGCGTGGGTAACCCCCGCTTCGCGCGGGGCGTGTGGAGTGCGGTAGCTTGCCGTGGCCTCCCAAGGCAGCGCCATGCCCCCACAGTCGAAGCGCTGCGCCCCCGATGGCGCCGCATCAGAAGCCGCGGTCAGTAAAGCTGGGGAACGACGAAATCGGAAAGGGGACGGGCCAGGAGGGGGGGATCGGCCGGGCTGCCCACAGCAGCCGTTAATTCACCTGGCAAATCGAAACGGTAGTTATGGAACTCGATGCTGATCTGGGCCTTGCCCACGATCCGGGTCTTCACCTCCGAGGTGATGCGCTCGGGAACGGCCACGCCGTTGGCCGTTGTGTACTCCCGAGTGAAAATGATCTCTTTCACCCACACCGACGGCAGCTTGGCCACCTTCCCGCTCTCTCTCAGCGGCTGCCGTGTCTCGGCGTCAATCCAGATCTGGCCGTGGAACAGGCCCTGGCGCTTCTTGCGCGGTTTCACCTGGAAGACCAGAACTTCCCGGCCGTTGACCTGTTCGCGGCCCTTCAACTTGAACTCATAGTTGGCCGGAGAAATCTGGGTGGCCAGCTTCTCTTCGGGCCTTTGCGCCTCCAGCTCGGCGGACAGGTAACGGGCGATGACGTTGGTCTTGATGATCTTGTCGCCCTCGAACTGGACGGACTCGTAGTTGAAACGTCCCAGGCCGGCTTGGTGCCGGACGGCGTGCAAGCTTCCGACCTTTTTCAAAGAGGGGATTTCGGCCCGGATGGACACATCCACCGTGTAGGGGATTAATTCCTGGCGGGCGCGCGCCAGGACATACTCCCAAACGGCGCTGTCAGGCGGGCCCGCCGCAAAGACCACGCCCCCTACACACAGAAACCCCGCTATTGGAAGAAGACGTTTCCTCATTCCCTCTCAACAACCAAGGCCCGGACAATCACCGCTGAACGTCGCAAGGGGGGCTGGCGCAAGATACACGCCCCTAGCGACGAACGGCCTTTATACCACAGAACCCAAACTTAGAGGACGCGAAAAAACACGCCAGGTTTCAACAGAGGGATGCAATTTGAGACCCTTATGGCTTTTTCCTCCCGACATCTTTACGCTAAGATGCTTGTGTGCGCACGACCGTGGATATTCCTGATGCACTGCACCGCCGACTGAAGGCCAGGGCGGCGCTGGAGGGGACAACCGTCAAGGACGTGCTGATGAGACTGGTCCAGCGGGAACTTGCCGGCCGAACGGGCCAACGTGCCACCTCGTTTCCGCTCATCCGCGGAAAGGAAACTCGCCGGCTGAGCCTTGCCAATGAGCAGAGCACCCAAATCCTATTTGGCTGATGTGAATGTCTGCGTGGCCCTGGTCTACGACCGCCATCTCCATCATGGCCTGGTCAGGCGCTGGTTCCAGGGCTTGCGCCCCCAAAGGCGCTTTTTTTGCAGGCTGACGCAGCTTGGCTTTCTGCGCCTGCTCACCGCGCGGCCGGTCATGGGCGCCGACACGGTAAGCCAACGGGAAGCATGGAAACTTTACGACCAGGTAATGCGCGACTCCCGGGTAGGCTTCCTGTCGGGGCCCGCGGACGCCGAAGCGGCCCTTGGGAGATCCACAGAAAGGGGGGAAGCCGCCAGCCGGGTTTGGTCGGATGCCTACTTGGCTGCTGTGGCACCCGTGGCAGGCTTGGTGGTAGCAATGCTGGATCAAGGGTTCGCCACCATGAAGGGCAGCGATGTGACACTGCTGCAAGCACTGAGGTGGTGATGGCTGTCGGAGTGCGCCTGTTGGATCGTGCCCACTGGATCGCGCCCCCCTCGGGGGCAGCAACAGGAGGCAGCGTGAGTCACCAGGAGCCAGTCGGTTGGCACTCGCGCGGCTACCTGCCGCATTTCGACGGCGGCGCTGTCGGCCAGTTCATCACCTTTCGCCTGGCGGATTCGCTGCCAGCCTCGATCCACCGGGAAGCGAAAACTGCTTTATGCCTCATGATCCGGATCAGGTCCACGGGGCCGTCCTGCCCCGGCTTCCAGAGGAGGTGCGAGTGTGACCAAAGATCCATTGCTCGAACAGGAGCCACTGCTTCGCGAGATCGTCCGCCGGTTGGTCGAGGCCCTCAGGCCGCAACGGATCTACCTGTTTGGTTCCAGGGCCCGAGGCGATAGCGGCCGGGACAGCGACCTCGACATCCTGGCGCTGGTGGAGCGTGCCGAAGAACCGACCTACCGCCTGGCACAGCGCGGCTACCGGGCGCTGCGTGGACTCGACGCCGCTGTCGACGTGGTGGTGTGGGACCGCGAGACCTTCGATGCCCGGCGGCATCTGAGGGCCTCGTTTCCCGCCACCGTCGAGCGCGAGGGAAGGCTGCTCTATGCAGCTTGGTCCGCACAAGATCGCCGAAGCTCGCGAGTGGCTGGATCGGGCCCGGGCGGAGCTGGAGTCGGCTGCCGTGCTGATCACCCCCCAGCCACCCCATCCTGACACAGCGCTCTTTCACTGCCAGCAGGCTGCCGAGAAGGCGTGGAAAGGGTTCTTGTTCTGGCACGACGTGCCCTTCCGCAAGACTCACGATCTCCGCGAGTTGGGTGGCGCCTGCGTCGAGGTGGATTTTTTGCTAGCGGAGCTCGCCGTGCGGACCGAAGATTTGACTGCCTTCGCCTGGGTGTTTCGCTACCCCGGCGCGCCCGAGGAGCCTACGCGAGAGGAAGCTGACGAGGCGCTGGCCACCGCCCGCGAAGTCTATGAGGCTGTGCTGGCCCGGCTTCCCCAGCAGGTGCGGCCGTGAGCCATCCGGCGGTGTTCCGTCCGCTACAGGCGAGGGCAAGTTTCGCGCAGAGGACGTATCTTGTCCGTGTCTTCCTGGATGTGGACTGCAAGCCCGCTGAGGTTGTGACCCTATGCCGCACGAGTAAGATCGAGAAATACTGGAGGACCGAGCCATCAGAGTCGCGTATGACGCGAGGACGGACACGCTTACCGTCATTCTGATAGACGGCGTGAGCGTCGCAGAGAGCGACGAGGATAAGCCCGGTGTGATTCTCGATTACGACAGCCAGGGCAACCATGTGTCACTTGAAATCTTGGACGCCTCCAAGCGTGTCACCGAGGCGCGGAGGATCAAGTTCCAGACGACCCCATGACCCGCGCGGCGTGGCAAGTCTCGGGCGGTCCGGCGTCCCGTGTGTGCTCCGTCAGGGTCGCGCCTCGGACGCCCTTGGGCCGCACACACCGCCACCGGGGGCCGGGGAGGGGGCTTGACAGGTGTGGTATTCTATAGCTAGCCGAGATTGGCGCTGGCGGGAAGGATAGCGGAACCCGGGAGGGCGCGGAGACGCCGCTCCCAATCTTTGATAACTAAATCCGGTAGGGCGGCAAAGGGGGGCCTGTTAGCAGCTTGTCAGCTAACACCTATCGCCCTGAGCTGACAGGAGTTAAGGGCAAAAAAGCGGGTGTTAGCGTTAGCAGCAAAGGGGCCATTCGCGATACATGCGTCTCTTTTGGCCGGGCCTACAGGCGCTCCCGAAACACGAAGTAGGAACAGGTCCAAAGATGAGTGGGGATGGAGCCGCGCGGCGCTGAGGTGACGATGATCTTGAACATAGCCCCGCTGCCCAGCGTCTCCAGGAAACCCTGGCGCTCCGAGCGCGGTTGCACCACCGCCAGATAGGAGAGGATGTCGAAGATCACCTCGCGGGCCGGCGCGGAGCGCGTGCGAAAATCGTCGGAGACAAACTGGATGTGTGAGTCAATCTGGTAGAAGTGCCAGGCCAGGGCGGCGCAGAAGTCCACGCTGCGCTCAAACTGTTCCCTGGTCCTGCCGGCTTCCCGCCGGGCGGCGCCGGCCAATTCCGGCTGGGCGCGGTCGAAGACCAGTTGCAGGCGGCGCTCCTCCTCGCGGGTGAACTCCCGCACCTTCAAGGTGGCGGTGTGCGCCGAGGCCTTCCAGTCCACGAAGCGCGCGCTGTCGCCGGCCTGGTAATCGCGGATGCTGTACAGGTCGTGGCCGCCGCCGCGGACGTAGCTCTCGATCTCCCCGCTCAACAGCGGCAGGATCTCGTAGAACTCCTCGGTCGGCTCCACCGCCGGGTAGACCAGCAGGTCGCGGCGGACGGGAACCTTCAGCACCTTTTCCAGGAAGCCGAAAGGAAAGCGGGTGGCGATGGCGAAGTGCTCCTGGCGGTAACTGCCCCGGTACGGGAAGCGGACCTCCAGCGACTGGGTCACGACCTGGCCGCCACCCAGGTAGGGAAAATAGACGCCGGCCCCGAGCAGGTTGTCCTCGGTGGTATCGGGCGAGCGTATGCGTCGCAGCCAGCGCCGGGACGTTTCCACGCCGGTCACAGTGACGGAGAAGGAAGGCAGCAGGCGCTTGCGGTTGGCCAGCCGGATGCGGGCCAGCGCGGGCTGGCGGGCGAAGACGTGGTCGGGCAGCAGCACGTCCAGCTCCAGGTTGTCGAGCACCACCCGCGACACCACACCCGACACCAGGATGGAGGCCAGCATGGCCGCCAGGATCAGGAACAGGAGGTTGTTACCGGTGTTGAGGGCGGCGATGCTCAGCACGAAGATGGCGCCGATGAAGACGCTGCCCTCGCGGGTCAGGTGGTAGTCCACGGTGGTGCGCAGCCAGCGGACATTGGTGCGCCGCGCCAGGTAAGGGACCGCAGTGACCGCCACAAAGCCGGCCAGCCCCAGCGCCAGCGATCCGGTGACTGCCGCGCCCAGCAGGTTGCCCTCGTGGGCCAGCACGTCGCAGTACACGGCCAGCAGCAAGGCGATGGTCAGCGCCACCATCGCCCCGCCAAACCGCTTCCAGGCTGGAACATCTACCTGCATACACGCAGCTTGTGGGCGCAGCAGCGCCCCCATCCTGCCGGCCGTGCCGCCGGGACGGCGGCGCTACAAGCTACAACCTCCCACCTGCAAGCTCCCACCTACAACCTACAACCTAGCACCTCTTCGCGACAAAAGGCAGCAATAACGCTGTGCTAGAATGAGGGATTTCGAGGATGAAACGAGTGGTGGGCGACACAGGACTCGAACCTGTGACCTCCTGCGTGTGAAGCAGGCGCTCTAACCGACTGAGCTAGTCGCCCTGGTTGAGAACGTTCGATTCGGCGCAGAGAGCGATGTCTGTGCCCTCGGGCAAAAACCCATTCTAGCACAACCTGGAAGCTCGCCGACCCGGACGCAAAGCGAGGCGCTCGATCGCCTGCAGCAGTTGCTGCGTACAGTCATCCGCGGCAAGGACGAGGTGATCGAGCTGGCGCTGGTGGCGCTGCTGGCGCGCGGCCACCTGCTGATCGAGGACGTGCCCGGGGTGGGCAAGACCACCCTGGGCCACGCCCTGGCCCGCCTGCTCAACTGCAACTTCCACCGCGTGCAGTTCACCAGCGACCTGCTCCCCTCCGACGTGTTGGGCATCTCCGTATGGGACCAGCAGCGGCAGTGCTTCGACTTCAAGCCCGGGCCTGTCTTTGTCAACATCCTGCTGGCCGACGAGATCAACCGCACCACCCCCAAAACCCAGAGCGCGCTGCTGGAGGCCATGAACGAGGGCCAGGTGACGCTGGACAATATCACCTATCCCCTGCCCCGGCCGTTCATGGTCATCGCCACCCAGAACCCCATCGAGCACCACGGCACCTATCCGCTGCCGGAGTCGCAGCTGGACCGCTTCCTGATGCGCATCCGGGTGGGGTATCCCGATGAGCACAGCGAGCGGGGAATCGTCCGCGACCTTTCCACCGTCAATTGGCTGGAGAAGCTGGCGCCGATGCTGGAGGCGGCCGAGGTGCTGGCGTTTCAGGAGGAGGTCAAGGCGGTGGCCGTGGACGAGGACCTGGTGAACTACGCGGTGGCCATCGCCAGCCGCACCCGGCAGAACGAGTACCTGTCGCTGGGCGTCAGCCCGCGCGGCTCCATGGCGCTGTACCGGGCGGCGCAGGCCCTGGCCTACCTGCGCAGCCGCACCTTCGCCACCCCGGACGATTTCAAGCACCTGGCCATCCCGGTCTTCGCCCACCGGGTGGTGGTCAGTTCCCGCTACGCCTCCACCCTGCGCAAGACCGACCAGGCCGCCGAAGTGCTCTCGGAGATCATTGAGTCTGTTCCCGTACCCATGTAATGCCCAGTGGGGAGTGCGGAATATTCCGAGTCTGACATATGCGAGCCGGAATCATTGGGTTGCCGCAATCCGGGAAGACCTCCCTGTTCAAGATCCTGACGCACGCCCAAGTGCCCACAGGGTTCAGCGGACACGAGGCGCACCTGGGAGTGGCCCGGGTGCCCGACCAGCGCCTGGATGAACTGGCCAAGCTCATCCGGCCTCACAAGACCACGCACGCTGCGGTCGAGTTCCTGGACGTGCCCGCCATCAGCAAGGAGAACCTGCGCGAGCCCTCCTACCTCGCCAGCCTGCGAAACGTGGAGGCGCTGGTGCACGTGCTGCGGGCCTACAGCGACGATGCCGACCCGCAACGCGACATCCGCGATGTGGACCTGGAGCTGATCCTGAGCGACCTGGGCCAGGCCGAAAAGCGCCTGGAACGGCTGGAGCGCGACCTGAAGAAGCAGAAGAGCCCGGACCTGGAGAACGAGTTCGCCATACTCCAGAGGGCCCGCGAACACCTGGAAGAAGAAAAGCCGCTGCGGGAGCTGGACCTGGATCCTGTGGAGAAAAAGCGCATCCGCGGCTTCATGTTCCTCTCCGAGAAGCCCATGCTCTACGTCCTGAATGCCCGCGACGACGACGCCCCCGAGCTGGAGAAGCTGGGGGAGCGCTACCACCTGGGTGGCCGGCCCCAAGCCGGCGTTACGGCCATCGCCGGGCGGGTGGAGGCGGAACTGGCGGAATTGCCCGACGAGGAAGCCGCCGATTTCATGGCCAGCTACGGGCTGAAGGAGTCCGGGCTGCAGCGCCTGGTCCGGGCCACCTACCGCCTGATGGGGCTGGTCTCGTTCTTCACCGTCAACGAAGAGGAGTGCCGGGCCTGGACGCTTCACGCCGGGCAGACCGCGCTGGACGCCGCCGCCACGGTCCACACCGACTTCGCCCGGCACTTCATTCGCGCCGAGGTCATTGACTGGAAAGATCTGCTCCGCGCAGGCAGCCTGGCGGCAGCCCGCGAGCGCGGCCAGCTCCGCCTGGAAGGCAAGGACTACCAGGTTCACGACGGTCAGGTGATTTACATCCGCCACTCCGCCTGAAGGCCGGTCTCAGGTCCCAGGTTCAAGGTCGAAGAGAGTGGGGTGAAATCAGACTTTGGACCTTGGACTTTCGACTTTGGACTTTGGACCTTGGACTTTCGACTTTGGACTTTGGACCTTAGACTTTGGACTTTGGACCTTGGACTTTGGACTCTCGCATGGACAGCGCAACTCTGCTCAGCGTGGCCCTGGGGCTGGCGGCCGGCACGGCGAACTTCTTGGGAGGGCTGGTGATCAGCCGCAAACACTGGGCGCGGCCCTCCCTGCGCTACTTCCTTGCCCTCGGCTCCGGGTTCATGCTGGCCACCGCCACGCTGGAGATGGTGCCGGAAAGCTTCCGCCTGCTGGGGCGGCGGGCGGCCGCCTTCGTCCTGATCGGCTACTTGCTGATGCACTTCTTCGAGCACTCCATCCACGCCCACTTCCATTTCGGCGAAGAGGTGCATGGGGAAGAGGTGGTGAGCCCGCGCGTGGGCTTCTCGGTGCTCGGCGGCCTGGGGATTCACAGCTTCTTTGACGGCATTGCCATCGGCAGCGGCTTCCTGGTGTCGCCGTGGCTGGGCTGGATCGTGTTCGTTGCGGTCCTGCTGCACAAGATGCCGGAAGGCTTCACCGGCGCCTCGGTCATGCTGGCAGCTGGCCGGGGCAGCCGCGCGGCGGTGGCTGCCGCCCTGTTTCTGGGGCTGGCGACCGTGGCTGGCGTCCTGACCATGGCTGCTTTCCGCCTGCACGTCGGCTACGGGCTGCCTCTCTCCGCTGGCGTCACCATTTACGTTGCCGCCAGCGACCTGATTCCCGAGGTGAACCGCGAGCCGGGGATCCGCATGGCTTTCGTGGTATTCGCCGGCGTGGCGCTGCTGCTTGCCCTCGACGCCCTGCTGCACTACTGACGCCGGCCAATCGGCTGCTGGCGTGGATCGCGGGTTTCCGATTGCCGGCGTGCACTCCCTCACGG
>CAYVGN010000105.1:4525-8766 GCA_964451215.1 uncultured Acidobacteriota bacterium | reverse complement strand
TCGTTGAAGTAAGCCGGAGTGGTGATGACGGCCTCGGTAATCTTCTCGCCCAGGTGAGCCTCGGCCGCTTCCTTCAACTTGCGCAGGAGCATGGCCGAGATCTCGGGCGGGGTCCACTGCCGCTCGCCGATCTGCACGCGAGCGTCATTGTTGGGCCCGCGCGTCACCTTGTAGGGGACCATCTTCATTTCCTCGGTGACTTCCTCCTGACGGCGGCCCATGAACCGCTTGATGGAGTACACGGTGTGCTCGGGGTTGGTGATGGCCTGCCGCTTGGCCACCTGCCCCACCAACTGCTCTCCCGTCTTGGTGAAGGAAACGACGGAAGGCGTGGTGCGGCTGCCTTCCTGGTTGGCGATCACCGTCGGTTCTCCGCCCTCCACCACCGCCACCACCGAGTTTGTAGTGCCCAAGTCAATTCCGATGATCTTGCCTGGCATTCAGCCTTCCTCCTCTAAGCCTCAGCATGCGCCGCCCGGACGAAGAAGGGGCAACGCAAGCGTGCTTGAGTGCAAGGACAATATAAGTTCTTGCGCGTAGAATTGTCAAGGCCTCAAATGCAGGCGGCACGTAATTACTTTGGTTTCAGCCACTTGTTTCATGCCCAGCTTGGTCAGCTTAGCCCGGCGAAAGTCTTCTACGACCCGTCATGTAGCGCCCGGCCTTGCGCCGGGCCTTGCCCGCCAAAAGGGCGGACGCTACATCGGCTTGCCTGGAACGCCGGCAGCCGCGCGCCAGCCGATGTGATGTCGTGTCACAGCAGCTTCTGACCATCGCTGCTCTATTTTTCTCTGAGTTGGCTAAAATTCCAACCTACCTTCGGTAGTATCGTCTGGCTGGAAGTGACCCATGAAGACGCTGAATGATTACTTGGCCGACGCCACACGGGCCCACGGCCACCTCTGTGCCGGGCAGGTGCTGGGGGTGCGGCTGGCCATGCACGGGCTCCGCCAGTTGGGCATTGATGACCCACAGGGTAAGGATCGGAAGCGGCTGGTGACCTTCGTGGAGATTGACCGCTGCGCCACCGACGCCGTGGCCATCGTCACCGGCTGCCGGTTGGGCAAGCGCTCCTTGAAGTTCCGCGATTTCGGCAAGGTGGCGGCCACCTTCGTGGATTTGGAAACCGGCCGCGCCGTCCGGGTGGCGGCGCGCGCGAGCGCCAGGCAACTGGCTGGCTCGACGTTCCCGGAGATCAGCGACAAGGACCGGCAACAGATGGCCGCCTACCGGGCCATGGCCGACGCCGACCTGTTCGACAGCCAGTGGGTGCGCGTGGAGTTGCCGCCCGAGGAATTCCCCGGCTACAAGGGCGAGCGCGCGATGTGCGAGGAGTGTGGCGAGGGGATCAACTTCGGTCGTCAGGTGCGCCGCGGCGGACGCGTGCTGTGCCGCGCCTGCGCGGGGGAGCGCTACTACACGGTGGTGAGCGAGAGTGAGCCCGCCATCATCCCCGACCATTGGAAGCAACGCTCCTCCAGGCACGATTAAGGCTTCAGGCTTGAGGCTCCAGGTAGCAGCCCCCGGTTTGTCCCGCTCTTCACTCTCCCGAGCCTTTCTGGCCTACTCTCCAGCGCAAGAATGCATTCCCGGGAGTGCCCGGCACAGGGCCGGGCGCTACATTCACTCATCGCCGCAAGACGCCGTAAGATGTAGCGCTCTGGTTGCCGCGGCGAGCGCAGGGCATCAACCTGCGCCGGGAGGTAGCCTGGCCTGGAACGGCCTTGACTGCCGGGCGGGCTGGGGTAAAATGCCGCGTGGGGCGAGGGAGGAAACGTTTTCAACTAAAAGCACCTCGGGAGGTGTTTCTATGAAGGGCACGCGCCTGGTTTGCGCCTTGGCTTTGTTGTGGCTGCTTAGCGGGTTGGCGGCCGCCCAGGAGTATCGCGGCACGATCCTGGGCCGGGTCACCGACCCCAGCGGTGCCGCCATCCCCGGCGCCAAGGTGAGGGCCATCAACGAAGCGACCAACGTCGCTTCCTCCACCGAAAGCGCCGCCGACGGCGCCTACCAGATCCCCTTCCTGAACCCTGGCAAGTACCGCGTGGAAGTCGAAGCGGCAGGCTTTCGCAAGTACCTGCAGTCGGGCATCACGGTGAGCCTCAATGCCCAGGTGACGGTGCTGGTGGCGATGCAGGTGGGCACCATCACGGAATCCATCACCGTGCAGGCGGACGCGCCACTGCTGGAGTCGGCCACGGCCACCATGGGCCAGGTGATTGACCGGCAGAAAGTGGAGGCCATGCCGCTGAACGGGCGCATGATCTTCGTGCTTAACCGGCTGGCGCAGGGCGTGATCTGGCAGACGCCGACCTTCGGCGCCACCGGCACCTCCGGCCTGCGGCCCTTTGACAACCTGGGTGGCTCGGACTGGTCCATGAACGGCGGGCGCGTCAGGACCAACGAGTTTCTGCTGGACGGCGCGCCCAACTCCACCCGCGGCCGCTACAACTTCGCTCCTCCCGTGGACGCGGTGGAGGAGTTCAAGGTGCAGACCGACAGCTTCGACGCCCAGTACGGCCGCACCGGCGGCGGGGTGGTGAACATGACGCTGAAGGCGGGCACCAACAGCCTGCACGGGCAGGTGTGGAACTTCACCAAGTACGGCATGTGGAACGCCAGCAACTCGCTGAACGTGGCCCGCGGCGTGCCCAAGCCGCCCCAGCAGTACAACCAGTACGGGGCCACCGCCGGCGGTCCCCTCCACTTCCCTAAGCTTTACAACGGCAGGGACCGCACCTTCTGGACGTTCACCTGGGAGGGGCTGCGCGAGCGGGTGCCCTTCCCGATCACCACCAGCGTGCCGACCCCGGCCGAGCGCGCCGGCGACTTCAGCCAGAGCTACCGCGACAGCAGCCCCTTCGACATCTTCGACCCGCTCACCACGCGCAGCGAGGGCGGGCGCCTGATTCGGGACGCGTTCGCCAACCGCCGCATCCCGCCCGGGCGGATGAGCCCGATCGCGCAGAAGTACCTGTCGGCCGTCTACCCGCTGCCCAACGTGCCCGACCAGCGGCAGAACAACTTCGCCAACACCCTGAACAAGGGCATCTACAACTACAACGCCGAGGTGGCCCGTCTGGACCACACCTTCAGCACGCGCAACAAGATCACCGGGACCTTCTACCGCAACCATCGCGACGAGTTCCGCTCCAATAACGGCCTGCAGGGCACCTTCGCCAATCAGGGGCAGTGGCCGCAGACGCGCAACAACCACGGGGCCACGCTGGACTGGGTCTCGACGCTGACGCCCACGGCGGTGCTCGACGTGCGCCTCGGCTTTACCCGCTTCCTGGAGACCAACTTCCAGACCGACGTGCAGAAGTTTGACGCCAAGACCCTGGGCTTCAAACAGCTACCGGGACCTTACATGCCGCGCGTGGACCTGGATCAGTACACAGGCGTGGGGGTGGGCAGCCAGGGCAAGAACACCGTGGACAACACCGCCAGCATCCAGGCCTTCTACACCAAGACCTTCTCGCGGCACACCCTGAAGTACGGCGGCGAGTACCGCAACGTGCGCAGCAACCCGGTCAATACCGGCACCGAGAGCGGCTTCTTCAACTTCACGCGCGCCTACAGCCGGCGCGACCCGAACACGCAGGACGCAACCTCGGGAAACTCGGTGGCCAGTTTCCTTTTGGGCTATCCGGCCAGCGCCGAGATCGGGGCGGCGGCGGCCCGCGCGCTCCAGTGGCATTACCACGGGTTCTTCCTGCAAGACGACCTGCGGGTGACGCCGCGGCTGACCCTGAACCTGGGGCTGCGCTGGGACTACGAGTCTCCGCTCACCGAGCGCTACAACCGCATCGTCCGCAGTTTCGCCTCCGATCAGCCCAGCCCCCTGGCCGAGAAGGTGAAGAATGCGCCTGGAGCGCAGAACTGCCCGGCCTGCGCCAACCTGAAGGGCGGGCTGCTGTTCCCCGGCGTGGGCGGCGTTCCCCGCGGGATGTTTGAGCCCGACCGCAACAACTTCCAGCCGCGCCTGGGCCTGGCCTACCGGCTGGGTGAGCGGATGGTGCTGCGCGGCGGCTTCGGTATGTACTATTCCCCAACCACCCAGACCGCCGATGGCCTGCAAACCGGCTTCTTCGTGCCCACCACCTACATCGCCGGCGACCTGCAGGGCCGACCGGGCATCCCCGAAATCAGCTTCAACACCTTCGACAATCCCTTCCCGCGCGGCCGCGACGTGCCGCCGGGCGCTTCCGCCGGCCTGCTGACCCGCGCCGGCTTCGGCT